>CAMWVO010000121.1 GCA_947177695.1 uncultured Clostridia bacterium | reverse complement strand
GCTTTTTGTTTTGATCGGTGTTAAAAATATTAGAAGATGTCACGGTATATTTTTAAATGAGGGAAAAACTTCGCGTATAAAAAATATTATAAAAATCAATGTACCCACCATTTTGAATTTAGAAAATTCAAAAAAGTTTAGGGGATAATGTTCAAAACGAAAAATCGGGTGAATTTTTGTGTACGTATACTTTTGTTTTTCATACTGTCGCAAGCCATAGAAAGTATCCGTATACTTTCTCACGGTAAAGTGCATACTCCCTTACCGACACGTTTTGAAATTGAATCAAGCCTTTTGCATTTTATATATTATTGCAATATGCCGAAAATGCTTATATTACGCAGTTTATCGGCATTGTACTTTTGCTAACTTAATTTAAAATATCGTAAATTATTGTAATAATAAGTCCCAAATAAGACCCATGCCATTGGATATTTCTGTATAAATGCCGCAAGAAATTGCGGCATTTAATTTTATAATTTGTATTACGATACTTAGAGAAATAATAATTGTATATAGTAAAGCAGATTTTCTGTATATTTTTGTTATGTACACTAAAATTCAATTACATCAAGATAAAATTCCCGCTTGTAACAACGATCTCTGTATTGTGAACACTGTCAGGAACACTCGCTGTATAGTAGTACTGTTTTACCACAGTTCCAAAAGGAACTTTTCCCGAACCGAAAAGCTCTCCGTCAACGTAAACGTCAAACTCATTGTTGTTTGTCTCGGAAATGGAGTAATTTTCCTTGGCGTCGCCGTATCAGGTGCTGTCAATGAACCGCCGGCTGTTTTCAATAAAATGAGTGAAGTGGGCGGAAGTCCATATACCGCAATCCGCTTTGTGTTGACCATTCCATTGGGGCCGAGCGTTCAGCAGTGATTTCGGGAGATATTTTGCTCCAGAATAGTAAGCTGCCACCACAGGCTGATACTCATACATACCGTTTCCTCTAAAACTCCGTAAAAATAGCTTATTATGAGCGTCTGCCTACTCTGAATTGCTTTGGAGTAACCCCTTTGTATTTTTTAAAGCTTTTTATAAAATGACTGCAATCAGAAAATCCTGTTTCCTGACTGATATAATTGAGGTCAAAGTCGGTAAAAATAAGAAATTCCTCCGCTTTAAAAAGCCGCATTCTCTCTATGTACTGTTTGCAGCTCATTCCGTACTGTTCGCGGAATTTTTTCGCAAAGCAGGAATAGCTTAATCCGCACTGCTCCGCAATATCCGTTACCCGCAGATTTTCCGACAGGAAAAGGTCGATATATTCTGTTATATTTTCTATTACGTGATCTTCCGATTTGGGTACAGTACGGCTGTCAATAACCATTCCGTCGGCAAGCCACAGACGTATTATATTCATAAGAAGCTCATATATATTTGCTTGAAGAACAAGGTCTCTGCCGTATTTATAATCCTTAAACTCCGACAGGCACGCAGACCATATCCTGCCGCATTCCGTCTTTTCGGCTGACGCACGGTCGAATAGAATTTTCATATTGTTTTTTTCGGCATACCCAAAAATGCTTCTTATTTTCGGCGCATATGCGGGCGTAAGGTTAAACCTGTTTATATCGAATTTCAACACGGCGTATTTCGGCAGACCGCTGCCCGATGGGTATATGGAATGCACCGCCGAGGGGTGGAAAATTATCATTTCTCCTTTATTCAGTATATAGGAACTGTCGCCGCAGCGCATTTCCGCCTGCCCTTCAAGCATATAAATAAGCTCTGCAAAGTAATGCCAGTGTGGCTTTACGGGAAAAGCTTCACGCTCCGCATTAAAAATAAAACACTCGATAGGAGTATTTAATGAATCGCTTTTTTCAAAAAGTCCGCTCATTTCAGCACCTCAAAAATAGATTTTTACAATTTTTTCTGCATAAATATTATAGCATATTCTAAAATAAAATGCTATACTGAATTGTAAATTTGATCGGAAATTTATAATTTCGGAAAGGAATGCTGCAAAAATGAGAATACTGATGATAGGCGGAACGGGAACGATAAGTACTGCAATTTCACGCCGTCTTGCGGATATCGGGCACGACCTTTATATTATCAATCGGGGAAACGCAAATGACAAGCTTCAGTCCCATATTAAGTTTATCAAGGCAGATATAAACGACGAAAATGCTGTTTCAGAAAATCTCGGTGACATGAAATTTGACGCAGTATGTGAATTTATAGGATTTGTTCAGCTCCAGCTTGAACGGGATTATCGCATATTCGGCGGCAGGACAAAGCAGTTTGTGTATATCAGCTCCGCCTCAGCTTACAATAAGCTGCCGCCCGATCATGTCATTACCGAGGGGACTTCTCTTGCAAATCCTTTCTGGGAATATTCAAGAAACAAAATACAGTGTGAAGAATACCTTATGAAGCTGTACAGGGACGAGGGATTTCCCGTCACGATAGTAAGACCCAGCCACACTTACTGCGAGACCTCGGTGCCGCTGGGAGTTCACGGCAGAAACGGCAGCTGGCAGGTCATAAAACGTATGCTTGAGGGGAAACCCGTTATAATACACGGCGACGGGACTTCTCTTTGGACAATGACCGACAGCAGGGATTTTGCCGAGGGCTTTATAGGACTTCTGGGAAATCCTCACGCTATAGGCGAAGCGTTTCAGATAACTTCAGATGAAACTCTTACTTGGAATCAGATTTATCGGACGATTGCCGACTGTCTGGAAGTTGAGTTTAAGCCGTACTATGTTGCTTCGGAATTCCTTGCGGCAGTAAGCGATTATGATTTTACCGGAAGTCTTATCGGAGATAAGGCTAATTCGGTGGTCTTTGACAACAGCAAGCTGAAAAGAGCAGTACCCGATTTCAGACCGAAGATAAGGTTTGAGGAGGGCATAAAAAACACCTTGGAATACGTGCTTTTGCATAAGGAATGTCAGGTCGCTGACGAAGAATTCGACAATTGGTGCGACAAGGTAATTGCCGCACTTGAAAATGCAAAAAAGGAGATTTTATAATGGTACAGGTAAAAGGAAAATGGGCGCTTATTACAGGCGCGGCAAGAGGAATAGGATATCTTACAGCAAAATTCATGGCGGAGCAGGGCTGCAATCTCATACTTCACAGCAGAAAAAAGCAGCACTGCGAAAAGCTGCTTGGAGAGGTAAAGGCAATGGGTATCGAGGCTTACGCCGTAGAGGCGGAGCTTTCCGATTTG
This sequence comes from uncultured Clostridia bacterium, assembly GCA_947177695.1. Classification (GTDB taxonomy): domain Bacteria; phylum Bacillota; class Clostridia; order Oscillospirales; family Ruminococcaceae; genus RGIG8773. The sequence goes on along the minus strand of CAMWVO010000121.1, from coordinate 3,099 downwards.
GACAGCGTTCAGGCTATGCTTGACGAGATCGACAGCATGGGAATAACGGTGGATATCGTCCTGAACAATGCGGGTATGCAGATAGCATACCGCGCGGATTATTACAAAACTCCCGTTTCGGATTACACCGAAAGCTTTAAAATCAACACAATCGCTCCCGCTATGATATGCTATCATTTTATGCCGAAAATGGTTGAGCGGGGCTTTGGCAGAATTGTGAACACCACAAGCGGTATACGTCTTGAACCCGAGCAGGCGGGATATTCGGCAAGCAAGGCGGCGCTTGATAAGATCACAATAGACTTAGGTTCAAAGGTAGAGGGTACTGACGTTATGATAAATCTCACTGATCCGGGCTGGTGCAGGACCGATCTTGGCGGACCCAATGCTCCCAACGCTCCCGAAAGCGCAATCCCCGGAATTGCCGTGGGCGCATTTGTGGACGACAAAAAGTCGGGACGTTATCTCAACGCGCCGTATTTTACGGGACTTACTCTTGAAGAAGCAGTCGCAAAGGCAGAAAGGGAATTTGACAGTCCATACGGAAAATAAGGCGTGCGGAACGGGTACACCAATTCAATAATTTTAAAGGAGAAATCGTTATGGACAACTTTAATTTTTACAGTCCCACTGAATTTGTATTCGGCAAGGGCAGAGAGAGCGAATGCGGAAAATACGTAAAAAAATACGGAGGAACTAAGGTTTTGATACATTACGGCGGAGGGTCTGTTGTAAGAAGCGGCTTGCTTGACAGGGTCAAGGCATCCCTTGCGGCGGAAAATATTCCTTTCGTCGAGCTGGGTGGAGTTCAGCCGAATCCAATTGATACTAAGGTTTATGAGGGTATCGGGCTTTGCAGGGCTGAGGGCGTGGATTTTATTCTTGCCGTAGGCGGAGGCTCGGTTATCGGCAGTTCAAAGGCAATTGCAGTCGGCGCATTATACGACGGAGATTTCTGGGATTTTTACGATAATAAGGCGGCAGTCGAAAAGGCTCTCCCCGTGGGAACTGTTCTTACCATCGCGGCTGCAGGAAGCGAAGGTTCGGGAAATACGGTCATTACCAAAACAGACGGCATGTGGAAACGGGGCGCAGGCGGCGATGCGCTCAGACCCAAATTTTCCGTTATGAACCCCGAGCTGACATACACACTGCCTGCATATCAGACTGCCTGCGGCGCAACGGATATTATGGCACACGTGCTTGAAAGATATTTCACCAACACAAAAGAGGTTGAGATAACCGACAGGCTTTGCGAAGCTGTTCTTTGTACAATTATAAAGGAAGTGCCGAGGGTACTGAAAAATCCCGAGGACTACAATGCAAGAGCGAATATTATGTGGGCAGGTACTGTAGCGCACAACAACGTCTGCGGCGTCGGCAGGGAACAGGACTGGAACAGTCACGGTCTGGAGCATGAGCTGTCGGGAATTTATGACTGCGCTCACGGTGCGGGACTGGCTGTAATAATGCCTGCATGGATGGAATTTGTTATGCCGCATAATGCAATGCGGTTTGCGCAGCTTGCTGTAAGAGTTTTCGGCATTGCCATGAATTTTGAGGATCCCGAAGAAACTGCAAGGCTGGGAATTAAAGCGTTCCGAAAATTTCTGCACGAGATAGGTATGCCAATAAATTTTGCCGAGCTTGGCGCAAAGGAAGAAGATATTCCGGAGCTTGCCGAAAAATTCAGCGTGACAAAAATCGGAAATAACGGAGTTACAGGCGGTTTTGTGAAGCTGACAAAGGAAGACGCCGTTACGGTCTATAAAATTGCTCTTAATGCTTCCGTATAAAAATGTGTTCAGGCTTCTGAAAAAATCTGCGCAAAAATTTGAAAAGTTTTAACTTTTTATATGATTTTGCGCAGATTTTTTATTTACACTTTTATTGAAGATTAGGATAAATACCCGAACGAAAAAATTTTCCCAAAAGGTATTGACAAAAACATTTCAATGGATTATAATGCAAATATCGGTTGTATTCAATTAAATTTAATTCAATTTAAGGAGGATATTTATATGAATAAAAAATTGGTTGCATATTTCAGCGCAAGCGGTGTGACTGCTGACGCTGCAAAGAAAATTGCGCAAGGGGCAAATGCCGATCTTTATGAAATTTGTCCCGAGGTTCCTTATACCGCCGCAGATCTTGATTGGCAGGACAAAAATTCCCGCAGCTCCGTGGAGATGAATGACAAAACGTTCCGTCCCGCTATTGCAGATAAAAATGCGAAAGCGGAGGAGTATGATGTAATTTTTCTCGGATTCCCTATTTGGTGGTACACCGCTCCCACTATCATTAACACCTTTTTGGAAAGCTATGATATTTCGGGAAAAACTATTATATTGTTTGCCACTTCGGGAAGCAGCGGATTTGATAAGGCGTCTGCGGATCTGAAGGTCAGCGTTGACGATAGCACCGTTATCAAAGAGGGGATAGTGATCCACGGCAAGCAAAGCGCGGAAGAGTGGAAAAAATGGGTCGATTCTTTGGGGATGTAAAAAATGAGCGGTAAATATGATGTTTTGAAGCTTGAAAACCAGCTTTGCTTCCCTCTTTATGTCTGTGCCAAGGAGGTAGTCAGAGCCTATAAGCCGTACCTTGATGAACTTGACATTACCTACACTCAGTATATTACTATGATGGTTATGTGGGAGCATAAGGAGCTTCGCGTTAAGGAGATAGGGGAACATCTCTATCTTGATTCGGGTACGCTTACGTCGGTTTTAAAAAAGTTAGAGGAAAAGGGATTTGTCACAAGAAAGCGTTCCGAAAGGGACGAGCGTGACCTTATCGTCACTATCACGGACAAAGGGACGGCTTTGAAAGAAAAAGCCGTCCATGTCCCCGAAAAGCTTGGAGCCTGCGTTGAGCTTGACCCGCAAAAGGCAAAAGCGCTTTACGATACTCTTTATGAAGTGATCGGCAAGCTGACGAAGTAGAATCTGTCTTAGATATGTGTGCGGATTTTGGTTAAGATTTTGTCGATGACAAGGCAAAAAACCGCAAAAGCTTTAGCTTTTTGCATACATCGCGTATGGCAAGGATTTTTAACGCCGTCAGCGGCAAAAGATTACCCAAAAGACGTGTGCATAT
>CAMWVO010000120.1 GCA_947177695.1 uncultured Clostridia bacterium | reverse complement strand
TGTCTGTCCCTCAAACTCACAGTCGGTAAGCTTCACGGAAACTATTGCCGTAATACCCTCACGGACGTCATCGCCCAAAAGCTTGTCGCCATCTTTAAGCAGATTGAATTTTTTTCCGTAATCGTTTATAACTTTAGTCAGCGCATTCTTGAAGCCGGTCTCGTGAGTACCACCGTCAATGGTGTGGATATTGTTTGCAAAGGACAATATCAGCTCGTTATAGCTGTCGTTGTACATAAGCGCAACTTCCGCGGTGGAATCACCCTGAACTCCGCTGACATAGATAACTTCCTCAGCAAGAGGTTCAAGACCTCTGGTATTGTGGATATGCTCAACAAACTGTCTGATACCGCCCTCATAGTGGAGGGTCTCGGAAACAGGCTCGGCTTTGTCTCTCAGGTCGGAGAAAACTATCTTAACGCCCGCATTAAGGAAAGCCTGTTCACGAAGTCTTTTTAAAAGAACTTCATAGTCGTAGACAGTGGTTTCCTCAAAAATTTCGGGGTCGGCTTTGAACATAACCGTAGTACCCGTTTCGGTGGTCTCGCCGATTATCTTCATAGGCTCGTCATACTGACCGCCGTTGTGGAAACGCTGGAAATGTACGTTTTTGCCGTCCTTGACCGTAAGCTCCAGCCATTCGGAAAGAGCGTTTACAACAGACGCGCCAACGCCGTGGAGACCTCCCGCGACCTTGTATCCGCCTCCGCCGAACTTACCGCCCGCGTGGAGAATTGTGTAAACGACAGTAGCCGCAGAAATACCCTCCTTGGGGTGGATACCCGTAGGTATACCTCTTCCGTTGTCGGAAACGCGGATAACGTCCCCCTCTAAAATATCAACGGTTATCTGGGAGCAGTATCCCGCCAAAGCCTCGTCGATAGCGTTGTCCACTATCTCGTAAACAAGGTGGTGCAGACCTTTCGGACCCGTAGAACCGATATACATTCCGGGACGCTTCCGAACGGCTTCGAGACCCTCCAGAACCTGTATTTGATTTTCGTCATAGCTTTGAGCTTCGTTAAGGATATCAGACATTTTTTTACCTCCGTTTAGAAGTTAGAAATTAAAATTTATATCTATAAATGTATAAGATCATTTCAATATTTTGCGGACGGAAATCCCGCCTTGCCCCGCTTTTTCAGCGTAGCCGCCGAGATAGGCGAAATATAGACCGTCTTAACTCCCTTTTCCGAACAGACTATAAACGACTTCGGCATTTCATAACTTACGTTCCTGACGATACCGCTTTTTCCCGCGGAAGCAAGAAACTCTTTTGTATGCTTGCTTACGGAAGTGTTTTCGATATCGAAGATACCGATTATTCCCTCCGACCTGACCGCCGTTTCCTCACCTAAATGAAGATACATTTTACCGCCTGCCTTATCTTTAATATTAATATTTAATCCGAAATATTTGCCCTGCCCTTTTCCATTCTGAATATCCGTCCCGCTGTCATATCGGTTACGGACTTTTCGTTGCAGCAGGTTATTATCACCTGCATATCCTCTATATTGTTCAGAATGAACCACCGTCTTTTTTCATCAAGCTCCGAAAGAACGTCGTCTAAAAGCATTACGGGATACTCTCCATGCTCCGCTTTCAGTATCTTCGCGTGAGCAAGCTTCATTGCCAGAGCCGCCGAGCGTGCCTGTCCCTGAGAACCGAAGTCCCGAACGGAAAGACCGTTAATATAGGCTCCGATATCGTCCCGGTGAACTCCCACCGTTGTGAAGCCCGCCCTCAAATCGTTTTCCGCCGAAGCTTTCAGCTTTTCAAGGTACTCGTTTTCAAGCAGAGCCGAATCGTTAAGACGTCCCTCAAAGCTGTCAAAAACCGTTGAATGATAGTACAGGTCTAAATCTTCGCTGCCGTTTGTAATCATGCTGTAAAGAGGTTTTGTATAGTTATTAAGGGTCGCGCAGAATGTATATCTTAAAACCGAGATGTAAGCTCCCGCCTTTGCAAGCTGCTCGTCCCATACGTCTAAAAATTCCTCGCCCGAACCGTCCCTGCCGCTTGATTTCAGCACGGCGTTTCTCTGGGACAGTATCATATTGTACTTGTTCAGAGCATTTATATATGAGGGCTTTATCTGGGCTATGGACAGATCCGCAAAGCTTCTGCGGTTATCGGGAGAACCTTTTGTAAGATTCAGGTCTTCGGGAGTAAACACCACACATCTGAAACTGCCGAAAAGCTTTGACAGCAGAGGAAGCTTTACTCCGTTGAGAGTGACAAGCTTGTCCTTGACCGAGCCCCGCTTTACCTCAAACTCTATCCGCTGGCTTCTCACCGAATCGATGAAGTCCATGCCGACCCTTGCGGCGTCCTTAGTAAAACCAATAAAGTCCTTGTCCCGAGTACCCCTAAAGGAGCGGCAGCCGGAACAAAGCCAGACGGCTTCCACAAGATTGGTTTTTCCCTGAGCGTTCTCGCCGCAGATGATGTTCATTTTCGGGTCAAGCTCGATATCCACGCCCTCCAGATTTTTATATCCGTCGGCTTTAACACGGTTTATAACCACATTTTCGATCCTTTACTAAAGTAATTATTCCACGGTGATATCTTTGCCGTTTACCGTTACGGTATCGCCGCTGCGTATTTTTTTTCCCCGCATAGTGCATATTTCGCCGTTGACCGCGACCTTTCCGTCAAGGACAAGCTCCTTTGCTTCCGAGCCTATAGCGGCAGCTCCCGCAAATTTCAGAAGCTGGTCAAGCTTGATAAATTCGGTTTTTATCTTAACATTACTATCCATATATTCCTCTTTAAATTTATTCGGATTTAAGTCTCATAGGTAAAACAAGGAACGTGTAAGCTGTACCCTCCATGGGAACTATCTTCATTGGAGAAAGTCCTCCGTTAAGCTGAAGCCTTACCTTGTCCGACTCGGAGGCTTTCAGCGCTTCAAGCAGATAGCGGCAGTTAAATCCTATCTCTACCGAAGAACCTGACATATCCGCGTCCATCTCGTCGTTAAGCTTTCCAAGAGCGGAGGAGCAGGAAATTTTCACTTTGCCGTCCTTAAAGAGACACTTAACAGGAGCTTTTGCTTTTTCATTTATAAGAAGCATACATCTTTCCAGACAGGCTATAAGCTCTCTTGCGTTTATAATGATCTCGGTGCTGTGCTTTTCGGGGATAGAACCCTTATAGTTATGGAACTCACCCTCCAGAAGCCTTGAAAGAACCATATACTTGCCTATTTCAAAGGTAATATGTTTTTTTGAAACATGCATGGTAACATTTTCATTTTCGTCGTCTTTAAGAAGCTTGGAGACTTCCGACAAGGCTTTTGCCTTTACAACAAAGTTATAGTGGTTGTCCGACTCTATTTTTTCGGAACGCACCGCAAGGCGGTATCCGTCGATCGCAACAAGGTTGAAATCATGGTCGGCAATGTCGAAAAGCTCTCCCATAAGGATAGGTTTGTTGTCCACAACGGCGACCGCAAAAACTGTCTCGTTTATCATATTTTTCAGCATAGGCTGACGGACTGTAAAGTTGTCTCCAGTGTCGTGATCGGGAATAGAGGGATACTCGTCCGCAGGCATTGCAAGTATCTTGTATTCGGCGTTATAGCCGCGGATAGCTGTGGTAAGATTTTCGTCCACCTCAACTTCAATTGTCTCGGAGGGCATTTTTCTTATGATCTCGTTAAAAAGCCTGCTGTTGAGGATACACTCGCCCACGTCCTCTGACTGCACTTCTATTTTTGTCTGGATACCCAGTTCAAGGTCGTAGCCTGTCAGCTCGAGAATATTTTTGTTAAGGTAGAGCTTCACGCCCTCCAGAGCCGAGATAGTGGATTTAGGGGGAACTGCCCTCGATACGTTTGCAAGAGCTTCGTTTATTTCGGCTTGTTTGCATATGAACTTCATTTTCCGGTTCACATTCCTTTCTTTATAGTGTCTTATATTTTTGTTTGGAATTATATAGTTACAATTTGCTCCGTTCAAAACGTCACACTGTGACGTTTTGAAGATATACTTTGCTGCGTGTCCAAGGGGAACGCCCTCTATCGCAGGGCGTTCCCCTCTTGAAAACATCACACAGTGATGTTTTCAATTCACCCATTTGCGGAGCTCTTGAACGGTATGCGCCTGCGGGCGCAGGGAGGGAATTTCGCGCTCTGCGGAGCGCGACCAAAGGGCGCTGCCCTCTGGACTTCTGCGAGCTGGGCTCAGCTCGACCAGCTACATATAGAACTTTTTGTTTTGCTTGGATATCAATAATAATGATAATAAATAAAACAGCAGTAGTATTAGAGGGGTTGGAAATGTTGGAAACCCGTTTTTTTCTTTTCGTGGACAAGCTTAAAATTTCTACACCCTAAAATCCAAAACTTGTGGAAAAGAGGAAACATTTTTTCCCATGTTGAAGCCGGGTGGAATACTTGTCCGTCATGTTGAAAATTTCTTGAAAATTCTGTGGAACTTCCTGCTGATCAACAAGATGTTGAAAACAACTTTATACAAAAAGTAATGTAACGGATTTACATAGTTTAAAAAGCCAGTTTGTATTTTTCCACAACGTTTTCAACACCCTGTGGAAAACTGATTTTAAAACAGATTGTAATTTTTTCTTTACATTTCAAACCGCGGTTTTACGTCTCCTAAAAAATACCTTTGAGAGGTCGGGTTCAAAATGTTGAAAGCTAATTGCTTCTGATATTGTTTATGATGTCCTCGATCATTTCTCTTGCGTGGGAATCTTTTTTCATCAGCTTTTCGATGTCGTCGCAGTAGTAGATAATGGTGCTGTGATCCCGCGCTCCAAGCTCCATTCCTATGGATTTGTAGGACATATCCGTCACCGATTTAAGCACATAGCAGCTTACCTTTCTGGCAATGGATATCTGTGCGCTTCTCTTTTTGGAAATGATATCCTCCGCGGTAACTCCGTAAACGCTTCCAACCTCGTTCAGTATCCTGTCAAAGGTGATGGGCGCGGAATTTTCCTCGGAAAGTATCTCCATTACCGCAAGCCGCGCCTGCGCCATTGTAGGCGGAGTACCTACAAGGTGCTGTCCCGCTTTGAGCTTTTTAACACAGCCTTCAAGCTGTCTGATATTGGTTTTCAGCTTGTTGGCTATGTATTCGGCAACATCGTCGGGAAGCTGTAGATTGAGCAGCTCCGCTTTGCGGCGGATAATGGCGACTCTTGTTTCAAAGTCGGGTATTGATATATCCGCGATCAGACCCCATTCAAAGCGGGTGCGGATACGGTCCTCCAATGTTTTTATATCCTTGGGCGGACGGTCTGAGGTCAGAACTATCTGCTTGCCCACTTTGTGAAGCTCGTTAAAGGTGTGGAAAAATTCCTCCTGTGTGGATTCCTTTCCCGCGATAAACTGAACGTCGTCCACGAGCAGGATATCCGCGCTGCGGTATTTGTTGTGGAACTGGCTTGTGTCCTTTTTCTGCTGAATTGCGTTGATAAGCTCGTTTGCAAAGGTCTCTCCCGTAACGTAAATAATGTTCACGTATGGATTGAGACGCTTTATCTCGTTGCTTATCGCGGTCATAAGATGGGTCTTTCCAAGTCCCGACGGACCGTGTATAAACAGGGGATTATAGGTGCTTCCCGGTTCTTTTGCCACCGAAGTACAGGCGGCGTATGCAAACTCGTTGGAGCGTCCCACAATAAAAGTGTCAAAAGTGTAGTCATATTCGGCGTTGGAGAATGACTCTTCAAGCTCTATGCGTTTCTTGTTGGGATCGTCGTCCTCATCTGCGGCGGAGTCGTCCGCAGTAATGCTCAGTTCCACGTCGAAGCCGAGAACGCCCGCAAGAGCTTCTTTGAGAATAGAAGTATAGTTTTTGGTAATAATATTAGCCTGAAACTCCGACGGAACGGTAAAACAGGCAGTCTCGCCGTCCAGCTTGACGGGGATCAGGGATTTGATCCACAAGCGGTATGCCACGTCGGTAAGCTCGCCGCGTTCAATTTTTTCCATGCAGTATTCCTGCACCTTATCAAAGACTTCGACAAAGGATTTCATGCTTTTTATCTTCTCCTTTTGGACGGACGGGATATCCCGTTTGAGTTTTCTTTTGTTCATAGAAACACGTAATTAATATACTATATTATTATAGCACAAATTCCGTTTGATTGCAAGGGTTTTGCCATATTTTAGAACATGATTTTGTAAAATTTTCGAGACTGAAAATAGGCGAAAAATTATAAATTTTGATTTACGCGACTAACTAAGACGCCCCGCGCGGCGGAGCCGCATGGAAAAGTTTCGTCCACCTTTTCAAAGGTGGCGAGGTCCACGGGGCAGAGCCC
>CAMWVO010000119.1 GCA_947177695.1 uncultured Clostridia bacterium | reverse complement strand
GCACAGAACCTGCGGGAAGTCTGAAAAATATGCAAACGGCAGCCGCTCTGGCGGGATTTTTCAGTACCCACAGACAAAGGGCAAGTCCCGCGGCAAGCTTGACAAGTCCCTCGGCTATCTGGGAAACGGCGGTGGGTATCATGTTCCGCAAGCCCTCGTAATAGCCGCGGTATACCGAGGTCACGCAGCCGAAAAATATTGACGGAGCTATCGCCAGTACCGACGGGACGGTCTCTTTTCCGCCCGTAAGCATACAGAACGGATACGCCGCCGCAAGCATAAGCAGAGTAAAGGCAAGTCCCGCCGCGGAGAAAAACAAAAGAGCCGACGACCTTACCCTGCGGACGTTGGCAAAACGTTCCAGAGCGGAATTTTCCGCGGTAAGCTTTGCTACGGCGGCGGGAAGTCCCGTTACCGAGACCGCGTATACGGTCATAAAGATACCATAAGCGGAGGAAAAATATCCCATTCCCTCGCCGCCCAGCATATTCGCCAGCGGTATTCGGAAAATCGCCCCCATCAGTTTTGTTACAACAGCGGATAAAATAAGTATTGCCGAGCTTTCCAGAAAGCTTTGCTTCTTCACAGGATCGTCCCTTTCAATTTTTTTCTAAATTTTATGTTGATTGACGGACAAATATGTGTTATAATATATTCGGTATGGTAAAATTCAGCATTTTAGAAGATAACAGGAGGTACTCAGAATATGGACTATTCATTTTCAAACAAGGTAACGGGGCTTAAAGCCTCGGCTATACGTGAGATACTTAAATTTACGGCGTTCCCGGACGTTATTTCCTTTGCGGCGGGAAATCCCGCTCCAGAAGCTTTCCCTGCGGACGCTGTCAAGGAGATAACCGAGCGCATACTTACGGAAAATCCCGTAGCCGCTTTGCAGTACAGCATTACCGAGGGTCATACTCCGCTGAGGGAGACACTGAAAAAGCGTTTAGCGTCCCAGAACAGCTATAACGGCGATATCGACGACCTTATCATAACCTCTGGCGGTCAGCAGGGCAACGAGCTTTCCTGCAAGGTTTTCCTCAACGAGGGGGACACTCTTATCTGCGAGTCGCCCTCCTTTATCGGAAGCATAAACTCATTCAAGTCCTACAATGTAAACCTTGTGGGCGTGGAGATGGACGACGAGGGTATTGACGCCAACAAGCTGGAGGACGCTATCAAGTCCAACCCGAACGTTAAGATAATCTACCTTATACCGAATTTCCAGAATCCGTCGGGAAAATGTATGTCCTTTAAGCGCAGGAAAGAGGTTTACGAGCTTGCCAAAAAGTATGATGTGATGATACTGGAGGACAATCCCTACGGCGAGATACGCTTCGAGGGGGAGGACATTCCGTCCATCAAGTCCCTCGATACCGACGGCAGGGTAATTTATGTGGGAAGCTTTTCCAAGGTGCTTGCTCCCGGCATACGCGTGGGCTTTGTTTCCGCGCCCAAGGAGGTCATTCAGAAGATCGTTGTCTGCAAGCAGGTTGCGGACGTTCACACCAATATCCTGGCTCAGATAATCGCGGACGAGTTTCTTAACAAGTACGACTTTAACGCACATCTGGAGAAGATACGGGGCATTTACCGCGCAAAGTGCGGACTTATGCTGTCCGAGATCGAAAAGAATTTCTCGAAGAAAATTTCCGTTACACACCCTCAGGGCGGACTTTTCATATGGGCGACGCTTCCCGAGGACTGCGATATGATGGGCTTCTGCAAAAAGGCGGTGGAAGCCAAGGTTGCTGTAGTTCCCGGAAACGCATTCACGGTACACGAGGACGACCCCACAAGCAGCTTCAGGCTGAATTTCTCCACGCCCACTGACGAACAGTTGGTAAAGGGCTGCGAGATACTTGGAAAAATGTCCCGTGAAATGTTCGATTAATTGCAAAAAATACAAATTGATGTTTTGCTGCGGAACGGTTATACTATATATAGTATAATTGTTCCGATACAGACAGAATTTTTCGGAGGTAAAGTTTGAAAAATCAAAGATTTTTCAAACTGCGAGTTTTGTTTTCCTCGCTGACGCTCAGAATTTTGCTGACGCAAAACCACAAATGACATTTATGTCATTTTAACATCGTTAGAAAGGAGGACACATTTTCCCTAACGGGAAAATGGTCATAATCATGGAAGAAAGAAAGAAGATAATTTTCAGCGGTATACAGCCTACGGGCACGTTTACACTGGGCAACTACATCGGCGCGGTGTCCCGCTGGGGCGCGCTCCAGGACGAGTACGACTGCATTTACTCCATTGTGGATATGCACGCCATCACCGTCCGTCAGGATCCCGTAAAGCTCCGTCAGCAGACCTTGCAGTCCTATGCGCTGCTGCTTGCCTGCGGTATCGACCCCGAACGCTCCATAGTGTTCATTCAGAGCCATGTTAGAAGCCACGCGGAGCTTAACTGGATACTTGCCTGCTCCACCCAGTTCGGCGAGCTTACCAGAATGACCCAGTTCAAGGACAAGTCCGCGAAGCACCCCGACGACGTTAACGCGGGACTTTTTACCTATCCCGTGCTTATGGCGGCGGATATTTTGGCGTACAAGGCTGACCTTGTTCCCGTGGGTATCGACCAGAAGCAGCACGTTGAGCTGGCGAGAAATATCGCTCAGAGGTTCAACGGCAAGTATGGCGACTTTTTCACCGTCCCCGAGCCGTTTATCGGCGAGACGGGCGCAAAGGTAATGTCCCTGCAGGAGCCGACGAAGAAGATGTCCAAGTCCGACGAGAACCCGAACGCGTGCATTTACATTCTTGACGAACCCGATGTGATAATCCGCAAGTTCAAGAGGGCGGTCACCGACAGCGAGGCGGAGGTACGCTTTGCCGAGGGCAAGGACGGTATCAACAACCTTATGACTATCTATTCGTCGGTAACGGGCAAGTCCTTTGAAGATATCGAAAAGGAGTTCGCGGGCAAGGGCTACGGCGATTTCAAGCTTGCGGTTGGAGAGGCGGTTGCAGATCATCTCAAGCCTGTGAGAGACGAGTACGCAAGACTGCTTGCCGACAAGGAGTACTTGAAAGAATGCTACACAAAGGGCGCGGAAAAAGCGCTGAAGATGTCCCGCAGGACGGTTTTAAAGGCATACCGCAAGGTGGGCTTCGTGGACTGCGAGTAAGCTTTGACATTTTCGCGGAGACAAATTTTTCCTTAAACGTTTAATTGATTTTTTAGACAAAATGCAGCGCATAATTTGAAAACCGTTGTCGCTTTTAACAATAACAGTGAGATATATAAAAATCCTATTCACTTTTTGTTAAAAAACGAATAGTCAAAAATACTAAAAATTTTATGATATGTTATGCAAAAAGACTATTTTAAACTAATTATTTTCAAAAACCATTGACATATTTTAAAATCAGTTGTATATTATTAACGAACGGCGAATAACGAAATTAACTAACAGCTAACTAACGGCGAAAACGTTTAATAAAGTTTGTTCCGGATTTTGCGATCAATCCTTGCGGTCTGGAGTTGTGTTATGGTTTCTATTAAGGACATTGCTTCCGCCTGCGGCGTTTCAATCGCGACGGTCAGCAAGGCTCTGAATGACCACAAAGACGTCAGCGAGTCAACCAAAATGATGATTCGGGAAACTGCCAAAAAGCTTGGCTATCTTCCAAATTCCCAGGCGAGGGCGCTCAAAACCAACCGTACATACAATCTCGGAGTCCTTTTTGCTGAACGCGCTCAGAGCGGTATTACCCACAGTCATTTCGCGGCTGTGCTGAACGGCTTTAAGAATGAAGCGGAAGCAAACGGATACGATATTACTTTTATCAGCCGTCAGATCGGCGGTACAAGAATGACATATTACGAACACTGCGTATGCAGGAACGTAGACGGCGCGGTAATTGTCTGTGCCGACGATTTCGAGGACGCTGAGGTCACGGAGCTGCTTGAAAGCTCTGTGCCGACGGTCACGATAGACTATGAAAGCCCCAACTGTCCCGCGGTGCTTTCAAACAACGAATTCGGCATGAGATCTCTTGTGGAGTATGCCTATTCAATGGGACACAGAAAAATTGCGTATATTTACGGCGAAACTTCAAGAGTGACCTCGGTCAGGCTGAAAAGCTACAAGGATACCTTGGAACGCCTGAATATAAATGTCAGAGACGATTATCTGATGCAGGGAAGATACCATGACCCTGCGTCTGCGGAAAAGCTTGCGGAAAAGCTTGTCCTGCTTGACGACCCGCCGACCTGCATTATTATGCCGGACGATTTTTCGGCGGTAGGCGCGCTGACTGCGTTTGAAAAGCTGGGCAAAAGCGTTCCCGAGGATATTTCCGTAATGGGGTACGACGGCATTATTCTTTCCTCGTTTCTCAGTCCGAAGCTTACGACTTTCAGACAGGATACAGACAGGATTGGAGCTGCTGCCGCATCACAGCTTATCGCACTGATCAAAAAGGAGATCCCCGCCGATACACCTGCAGTGATGATCGACGGTTATCTTAGAGAGGGGTCATCGGTCGGAAAACTCCGTCGGTGACAAAACCAAGTTATTATATTATTTATAATATAATATATTTTTAAGGAGGAAAATGAAATGAAGAATTTCAAGAAAAACATCGCTCTTCTTGCAGCTCTTGCATGTGCTGGAACCATGCTCGCAGGCTGTAACAGCGGTAACACTGACAGTGGCACAAGCGACGGCGGCAACGACACACCTGCTGTTGCAGGCAACGATGACGGCGGCGCAGCACCTGCTGCTGACGGCGGAAGCACTGAGAACACTGACGGCTCTAAGCTGACAGTTCTCTGCTGGAACACAGACGATATCAATCCTATGATCGAAAACTTCTGTGCTAACACAGGCCACTCTGCTGACGAGTTCAACATCCAGAACTTCGGATGCGGCGGCGGCGAGGCTGCTGAGAACTACGACAACTACCTCAGCGATGCAAGCAACGACGCTGACATCATGTTCGTAGAGGCTGACTGGGCTCTGAAGTACATCAATGACGACAGCAATGACAAGGGTACAAAGGCTCTTACAGACATCGGCTTCTCTGACGGCGACTACGGCGATCTTTACGGCTACACAGTTGAGATCGGTAAGTCCACAAGCGGCGTTCAGAAGGGTCTTTCCTGGCAGGCTGCTGCAGGCGGATTCTGCTACAGAACAGACCTCGCTGAGACATACCTCGGCGTTAAGTCTCCCGATGAGATGCAGGCTCTCGTTTCCGACTGGGATAAGTTCCTCGATACAGCTAAGAAGGTTAGCGAGGCTTCCAACGGTGAGACTGCTCTGACAACAACAATGGGCGGCGTATGGCAGGTATTCTCCGCAGGCAGAAGCACTCCTTGGGTTTCCGGCGGCAAGCTCCAGATCGATGACAGCGCAAAGGGCTACATTGAATTTGCTAAGAGCATGTACGACAACGGCTACGTTATGAAGGATCTTGATCAGTGGAGCACCGACTGGTATTCTGCAGGTCAGACCGACAAGACAATGGGTTACTTCGTTTCCACATGGGGCTTCGGCGATTCCATTCTTACTCAGGCTGCTGGCTTTGAGGGCGGCGCAACCTACGGCAAGTGGAACGTTGTAGTTGGTCCTCAGCCTTTCTACTGGGGCGGTACTTGGATGACTGTTGCTAACAGATGCAACAACGACGATCTCGTTAAGGAATTCATGACATACTTCACAACTGACGCTACAGGCGCAGAGAGCTATGCTCGTGCAAAGGGTGAGTATGTTTCCAACCAGAAGGCTATGGAAGCTGTTCTTAACGACGCAAGCTACGAGGGTCTCGGCGTACTCGGCGGACAGAACCACTTCGCAGTTCTGAACACAGTTGCTGACGGCATCAACATGGCTGGCGGTATCACAGAGTACGACGCTACTATCAAGGATGCATTCAACAACGCTGTAACAGAATACTGCAGAGGCACATACGATTCTGTTGACGCTACAATTGATGCGTTCATCGATAACGTAGCAGGTTCTCTTCCTAACCTCGATTACTCTGACTTTGATTAATTGAGAGTTAACACTGAAAATGCTTTTATGTCCGTGGGGCAGGCCTAATGCCTGCCCCATAGATGTAAATATGCGCTACAATTTATTTTGAGGAGAGAATTTTTATGGCAAATACTTCAAGCAAAAGAGTTCGCTCTATAAGTTATGCAAAGTACGGATATTTATTTATTCTTCCGTTTTTTGTGATATATTTTGTTTTTCAGATATATCCTTTGGTAAACACATTTTATTTAAGTACACAAAGCAACGGCTCTACTCAGACGGAATTTGTCGGTCT
>CAMWVO010000118.1 GCA_947177695.1 uncultured Clostridia bacterium | reverse complement strand
CCTCCTCCAGGTCAGTGAGCTTGGTCCTGGCATCTTTGAGGGCATGCTCTCCACCCAGACCATCACCAACCTTATTCTTGCGCCGCTGACGAATATCGACCCGCAAAAATACCCCTCCGCCGATATGCTCTTCAAGCACATTCACGACGATATGCTGCTTACTATCGACAGGGGTATCCCCGAAAAATACGGCGAACTTGTACACCGTCTGATGAGCGGCTTTGCGGTACTGCTGATAGACGGCTGCTCAAAAGCCTTTGCTTTCGGTGTTCAGGGCTTCGAGACCCGCGGGATAGCCGAACCCTCCTCCGAGGGAAATATCCGCGGCTCTCACGAGGGCTTTGTGGAGACGGTGCGGACGAATATGTCCCTTGTGCGCAGGAGGATAAAGTCCCCCCTGCTCAGGTTCGAGCTTTTCCCCGTCACCGAAGTCAGCAAGGTGGACGTTATCATCGCCTACATGACCGACCGGGTACCCATGAAGCTTGTCAAGCGGATACGCAAAAGGCTTGAGGGACTTCCCCTTGAAAGCATACTTGGAAGCGGCTACGTTGAGCCGTTTCTGGAAAACCCCAAGCCCGCCCTGTTTTCGGGAGTGTCGGTAACGGAGCGTCCCGACGTTTTCTGTGCGAAAATTTTAGAGGGACGCATAGGCGTCCTTATTGAGGGCACGCCCTTTGCCCTTGTGTGTCCCGCACTGTTTATCGAAAATTTCCAGACCCTTGACGACTACAACTTCCGACCGTTCTACGCCTTTCTGATACGGTGGATACGGTATCTTTCGTTCTTTCTGGCGGTGTTCCTGCCTGCTGTGTATGTGGCGGTGGTGACGTTCCACCCGGAGCTTTTCAACCATACGCTGCTGACGACACTTGCCTCCGCGGAACAGACCGCACCGCTGCCCATTGCCGCGGAAGCCTTTATCGTACTGCTTTTCTACGAGATAATCCGCGAGGCGGGAGTGCGTCTGCCCAAAAGCGTGGGCGGAGCGGTCTCAATAGTGGGCGGACTTATCATAGGCGACGCGGCGGTCTCGGCGGGAATAATCTCAAACCCGCTTCTGCTTGCCTGCGCTATTTCGGTAACGGCTTCATTCGTGATACCAAGCCTTAACCAGCAGATAACCATGCTTCGGTTTATCGCCGTAGCCGCGGGAGGAATAGGCGGTCTGTACGGAATATCACTTTTAGCGGCTGCCGCGCTGATAAACATCTGCTCACTGGAAAACCACGGCGCGCCCGTAATGTCGCCGCTGTCTCCGTTTACGCCCAAGGCAATGCGTGACGTGCTGACAAGGATAGGCTTCCCGCGGATGGCAAGGGGACAGGCAAGCGTGGAAAAGCTCCACGGCGTAGAGATGGAATGACCGTACACTTTCTGACCCTTTAATCACAAATCCTGATCTGCGCTTAAAACCGTATGCAAAAAATCTGCGCAAAAACCTTAAACGCAAGCTTTTGCTTGATTTTTTGCACGGTTTTTAATCGCATATCAGTATTAAAAAGGCGGTTTTTTATGGAAAAAGAAAAACACTATATCGGTTGGGGACAGCTTCTGCTCCTGCTGTTCATGTGCAGGGTCTTTACCCTGATGACCTTTGTGCCGTTCGCGCGGGACGGCGAGGGACTTACCCTGCGGCTCACCGCGGCTGCCCTTTCGACGGCAGTTCAGGCGGTGCTGCTGATACCCGTTGTTATGCTGAAAAAAAGCTCGACGGAGGTCATTCTCAGCAAAAACAAGTCCTGCGGGGTAATTGCCGCCGCGCTGTACCTGCTGTTCTTTTTAGTCGTAACGGCAAACAGTCTGGTGCATTTCCAAAGCTTTTTAAGCGCGCGTTTTTTTCCTTACGCGGACAGTTTAGTGTGGATAGGCGTTATGCTGATAGTCTGCGTGTACTGCGCCTGCCTCGGCACGGAGGCTCTGGGACGAAGCGCGGTGCTGCTGTTCTGGATATTTGTTATCTCCCTTGCGGCAATGGCGATATCCTCCGCAAAGGAGGCGGAAAGCGCAAACCTGTATTTTGAACACCTTGCCGCAGACGGGCTTTTCTCCGCGGTGCTGGACGACCTGTCCCGAAGCGGAGAGATATGCGCCGCGGTATTTCTTGCGGGACGGGTCAGACCGCAGGAACAAAACCGTCCCGACGGAAAAAGCGGGTGCGGTCTCAGGTGCGGTTTGTACGGACTTCTTGCGTCAAAGCTTGTCCTTGCCGAGACAGTAATGCTGCTTGTCGCCGCAGTTCTGGGAGATTTTGCCTTACTGTCCGATTACCCTTTTCTCGCCCTCGGCACCTTCGGAGGAGAACGCTTCATTCAGCGCGCCGACTCCCTTTACCTTATTGTGTGGACCATAACCGCCGTGCTGAACGTGTCCCTTTTCCTGCATATAGCCGCGGGGCTTTTCGGCGAGGTGTTCCCGAAAATGAAGTTCCGTACCGCCGTTCCTGCATTGATAGTATTTGCTTTGCTGCCGCTTGCCACATCGTCGGGGAAATATTTTTCACAGCTCCAAAGCGTGGTGTGTTCGGGCTGGGCGGTAATACTTTTAGCGGGAATAATACCGCTTATCGCGCTTATTGCTTCAAAAATATCCCGCACAGGAAAGGAGGAGAAATCAAAAGCATGAGGACGTTAAAACACAAGCTTTATCTTTTCGCCGCGGTACTTGTAACCCTCCTTTTTTCGGGCTGCTTCGGCGGGACGGAAGTCCGCGAGCGGGCTTTCGTTCAGCTTCTGGGACTGGAAAAAGCCGACGGCATTTACACCGTCAGCCTCCAGCTCTACAAGTCGGAAAGCGGCTCAGCCGAGCCCGACGTCAGCAAAGCGAACAGCGTTTCCGTCAGCGGCAGGGGAGCCACCGTACAGTCCGCCCTTGCGGACGCGGAGGTCAATGCGGGAAAGAAAATTTTTCTCGGTCACATCAAGCTGCTGATAATCGGCGGCGGAATTGAAAATCCCTCGGACGAGCTTGCTCTCTTTCTGGACGGAAGCGTGTCCCCCGCCTGTCCCGTGGCGTACTCCGACGACCCTGCCGCGGTCACAGAGGTTCTTCTGGAGGACGGCTCTTTCTCCGCGGAACAGCTTATGACCATAATGTCCCTGACGGCGGCGCAGGGGAAAACCGTCTACACCTCGGCGGCAAAGCTTGCGTCGGACACGGGCGTTCTGGACTGCGCGGCGGCTCTGCCCATACTGAAAGCGGAAAAGGACACCGTCAGCTTTGACGGACTGACCTTTGCGCGGAAAAACGGTACTGCGGGGTATCTTTCCGAGGAGGACGCGGTGGGTGCAAAGCTGTTGCTGAACGCCTTTGAAAGCGGAGACAAAATAACCGTCCCCGTAACGGCGGACGGCAAGAGAGCGTCGGTATTCATAACAGGCGCGAAAACCTGTCTTAAAGCGGAGGAAAACGAGGGCAGACTTAACGTGTCCGCGGAAATAAAGCTGAAGCTTTACATTGCCGAAAATGCGGAGGGACTAAGCACGTCCCTTATCGAAAAAGCAGTCAGGGAAAGCGTTCGGGACTCCTGCATAAGCGCGTTTTCCTCGGCGGCATGGTATAATTCCTGCGACATTTACGGCATAAAAAAGCTTGTTCGTCGGGACTGCCCCGACTTCTACCCGCTGTACTGCGAAAGAGCGGAGGGCTTTCTCACGGACAGTTCACTCACAGTTTCCGTCAGCAGCAGGCTGATCTGACCGTCCAGCTATTTTTTCACAGGGTGTCTTATGACCGTCCGAAGCCTTTCGGGAGCGCATTTCCGCGGGTCGGACAGATAAATCTCATGGTGAAGCCTTTCCGCGGAAAAGTCCTCGGTCAAGCCGTTTTCCTCAGCGAAACGCTTTAGCTTTAGAATGCTTTCGGGTTCGCTGTCGTAAGACCCCTTGTGCATTATCTGCACGCACAGTCCCTCTGTAAACGTCATAAACCGCGCCTTGCTCAGGTCAAGCTGCGGTTTTTTCTTTGCAAGAATTTCTTTCGCCCCCGCGAAAACCTCCTCCGTCACAAATTCGGGCTGACGTATCATCGACACCCATTTGAACTTGTTTTTGTCGGAAACGTTCAGTCCGTCAAAGGAAACGCCGTCAGCAAACCAAAGTCCCTCCAGCGGCGGCACAACGTACTCGAAATACCCCTCGGGCTGAGTGCCGTTCATTTTGGACATTTTCACCGTAAAGGACAGCCCGTACAGAATTTCCATCGCCTCCTTGTAGGCGGGACTTGTGTTTGGGTCACCCGCGCCGTCAACGGCGAAAAATCGCATTTCGGGAACGTCTATAAGAGACGGCTTTGCGGCGGGCTGATACAAGTCCTTGTACTCCTTTTTGTAGTCAAGCTTTTCCATTTCCTAAAGTCTCCTTTCCGTTTTCGATAAGCTCCATGACCTCTTCCATAGTTTCAAATCCGTCGTAATCTCCCGTGTAGTTTTTGGGGTCGCGGTGATAAATAATTCCGTTTTTTCCGTTTTCGGAAATGCGTTCAGAAAAGCGTTTCAGACCGTTTTCCTTTATGTACTGCACAAATGCCACAAGCCTTACGCCGTGTTGGGAAAGGTCGTGCATATCCTTTCCACATGGGAAATCCGGGCACTCCCAACAGCCCTTAAAATTCTTTTCGTCACAGCATTTCCGCTGAAAGCAGCAGCATTCGATTTCACTTTGCTTGCTGAAATTGCAGCCTTTGCAGTGAGAACGTTCGCTGCAAAGCTCGCAGATAAGTCCGCAGGGAGCCACGCTTGCGGCGATTTTTTCTGTTTCGCCAAGGGCTGAATATTCTTCGTAAGTCATTGCTTGCACTCCTTTTTATATGTAAGGTTTTCAAAGTCCCAATACTCCATATAGGGCATATCGTTCTCATAATCCCAAGAATATATGAGCGTCGGCGTAATTTCCAGCACTCTTTCCGAGGTTAGGGACGACCACCTTTCCACAGCGTTCGGAAAATTTTCCCTCATTGCGGAAATAAAGAAATCGTTGTCGAACGGCTTGCCGATACTGCGGCACTTTCCCTCTGCGGAAAAATTCTTGACGCACAGCGCGGCGTTTCCGTTCTGCATAAGCTGTTTGTATTTCAGGAAATTTTCGTCTGTCTGGCAGTAAAATTTCCCGCCGATAACCACCACGCTCATGGGACGCGACGTTACCCGTCCGCCAGCGCAAGTGGACAGAACCATTACCCCGTGAGTACCGATTTTTTCCCACAGCGCGGGAAGCATTTCCGAAAATTCCGTTTCCCTTTTGCGGTACTCCGCGCCAAGCCTTTCAAGCCGACCTATGGCGTCCCTGTCCCATTTCGGCAGGTTATCCTTTACATAATCGCAGGGAAATTCATCGCACAGTCCGCAGAACTTTACATTATGCTCATCGCAGCACTTACAGACCCGACAGCCGTTTTCCCACATATGAACGCATTTCCCTCCGTTTGCAAGACAGCCCGCGCATTCCGCGCCGAAATGTCTGCACTTCCCGCAGTTGCCTCCGCAGGGAGTTACAGTGCTGAAATCGGTGTCCATGCAGATCACTTCCCTCCGCAGTTTTTAATGTGGGCTTTCAGTTTTTTCATAGCCCAGTCGTAGTGGCTCGAAGTGACGGAAATAAAGTAAGACCCCAGCACCGAACCGCCGACCCACTTGAATTTTCCTTTTGTGAACAGCTCCTCGTCTGAGAATTTTTCCGCAAGCGCAAGTGTGTCGGCGTGGGACTTTTCCAGCATTTTTTGGGCTTTTTCAAGGGACGTGCCTTGGTGCTTTTTCCAAAGCTCCACATTCATTTCCCCGTATGTTTTCCAGTTGTAGGGTTCGGGGATAAACGGCTTGCTTTCACCGTTTTCGTTTGCCGCGACCCAGTTCAGCAGAAGCGTGTGCCACTCGTAAAGGTGTACTAAAACGTCGCGGAGATTTTTGTCCCGCCGCCAGTGGGCTTCTTTCTTTTTTTCGTCCCCCGAAAAATCAAAGGGGGTGTTGAGCTGTTCCTCCGTAAGGGAGGCGATAAGCTTCTCAAGCTTTGAGTAATTTTCCTCCGCCGCTTTCAGCAGCTCTGTCTTTGTTGTTGGTCTCGGCATTTTGCAGACTTCCTTTCTTTCAGTGAAATTTTCGACCTGTCATAACAATTATACCATATTAAATGTGACAGCTGTATGTCACATAAAAACTGCGGTGGAAATTTTTCTTTATGCAAAACGAGCCGTCACTCGAAAGGAACGTTCAGGCGGCGCAGCCGCCGACTAAAGCTGGTCCAGCTGAGCACAGCTGGCAGAAGTCCAGAGGGCGGAGCCCTTTGGTCGCGCTCCGCAGAGCGCGAAATCC
>CAMWVO010000117.1 GCA_947177695.1 uncultured Clostridia bacterium | reverse complement strand
TGGGATTCAAAAAGCATAGCGTATAATTTGTAGGTGATATTATGGGAAATATTATTTTAGACGAAAATTTCTTTCACAGAGACGTTCTCCACGTCGCCCCCGATCTGGTGGGAAAGCTTATTGTCCGTACATTTGAGGACGGTTCGGAAATATCCCTGCGTATCACCGAAGCGGAAGCCTACCGCGGCGAGGAGGACACTGCCTGTCACGCAAGCAAAGGGAAAACCGAGCGTACCAAAATTCTGTACGATAAGGCGGGGACGATATACGTCTATCTCTGCTACGGTATGCACTGGCTTATGAACGCAGTCACGGGGGAGGAGGGTCAGCCCCAGGCGGTTTTGTTCCGCGCCTGTCAGGTTTACGACGGTCCCGCAAAGCTTACTAAAAAGCTGGGAATCGACAAAAGCTTCAACGGCGAGTCCTTTTGCGGAAATCCACGCATACGCATCGAGGACGACGGATACCGTCCCGAAATCGAGACCCTGCCGAGAGTTGGCATAGACTATGCGACACCCGAATATCGTGATATTTTATGGAGATTTGCTGATAAAAACCGAAATAAAAAGAAGTAAAGGAGATCCTTTATGCACGATTTGATAAAGGAAATAGGCGATTTTATTTTTGTGGAGGACGAACCCCAAAAGTGTAATGTTATTATCACTGTTGGCGGAAGCTTCCCGCAAATTGCGGAAAAGGCTGCGGAGCTTTACAAAAGCGGCTTTTCGGACTATGTCCTTGCAGGCGGCGGGGTAAGCGTAAAGACTGGAGTTTTCGCGGGCGTTAAGGACAAAAAGGACATTTACGGCGGCGACTACAAAACCGAGTGCGACTTCTACGAGGACGTGCTGATAAAAAACGGCGTTCCCCAAACGGCGATAGTCCGCGAGGATAAGTCGGGTCATACCCGCGCTAACGCGGAATTTGCGGCGGCTGTCTTGAAAGAGCAGGGCATACCTGCCGAAAAAATCATTTTAGTGTGCAAAAGATTTCACGCAAGACGGTGTTTGATGTTCTTTCAGTCTTACTTTCCCGAAGCGAAAATTCTGGTTGTCCCCGCGGATATTGAAGCCGGCGAAATGAATGTCACAAAGGATAACTGGCACACCTATCCATACGGCATAAAACGCGTCATGGGTGAGCTTGCGCGCTGCGGAGACCAGTTCACCGAAGCTGATATTAACAATTATCAAAAGAGGTAATATAATGCTGAACTTAATTCTCGGCGGAGCAGGCTGCGGCAAGTCCTATGAAATGGCAAACCGCATCGAGACCGCCGTAAAAAGCGGAAAAGACGTGCTTGTAATAATCCCCGACCAGTTCTCGTTTGAGTTCGACAGGACACTATACGAGCGTCTGGGCGCGGAGCTTTTCAACCGCGTGGACGTGCTTTCCTTTGCAAGGACGGCGCGGGAAATTTTTATAAAGCACGGCGGTCTGAAAGGCAGATACGCCGACGACACCGTAAAAAACGTAATGATGTTCCGCGCCCTTGCGGAGATTTCCGAAAGGGACGGGCTGCTTTTCTACGGCAGACAGGCGAAAAACCCGTCCTTTACCGAAAGCAGCCTTGAAATCGTAAAGGAGCTTACCCTCAGCGGAATTACCGCAGAGGCTTTGTCCTCCTGCGCGGACAGGCTTGACGAAAGCGTCCGTGACAAGACCGCGGACATCGCGCTGATCTACTCCGAGTATTGCAGGATACTCGCCCAAAGCGGCTACAAGGACAGCGGCGGGGACATTTCCGAAGCGGCTTCAAGGGCGGCGAAATACGGTTATTTTGAGGGAAAAACCATCTTTATCGACGCGTTCAAAAGCTTCACCGCCGACGAGCACGCCTTGCTTGACGTGATGATAGCCCAGAGCGAAAGCGTGACGGTATGTCTCCCCACTGCGGACGCTCAGCCCGTGGAGTATTCGGTTTTCGCAGCGGTAAACAAGACCGTGAACAGGCTTACGAGAGCCGCTTCGGATTTCGGCGTAAAGGTGACAAAAACCATGCTTGCCGAACCGAAACGCTTCAAAGCTCCCGAACTTGCTTTTTACAGCGAAAACGTGCTGAGAAACGTCCGCGGGAACTATGTCGGGGACTGCAATGCCGTAAAAGTGTACCGTTCCGCCGACAGCTACGGAGAGGGGGATTTTGTCTGCTCCGAGATACGCCGCCTTGTTATGGAGGAGGGCTACCGCTACAGCGACATAGCCGTTCTGGCAAGGCAGAAGGAGCAGTATTCCTCGGTAATGGAAAGCTCCTTTGAGCGTTACGGCATACCGTTCTACACCGACGAAAGCCGCACCGCCGCACATAAGTCCCTGTTTATTTTTGTCAGGACGGCTCTTGCCCTTGCTTCGGGGAAAAACACTTCCACCGAGGATTGGCTGCGGTACATGAAAACGGGTATGCTGGGTCTGACCGACGAGGAGATCGCCGCCGCCGAGGACTGCTGTTACAAATGGAACATTGAGGGCGAAATGTGGGAAAAGCCTTTCGAGTACGACGACGTTAAGTTCGGCGCGGAGCAGGTCAGGGAGCGAGGCACAGAACCCGTATTCAAGCTTCGCCGCGCCATCGGAGACGCTGACGGCAAGGGTTTTTGCGCCGCGCTGGTGACATTTTTTGAGGACACGGGTCTGTACGAAAATCTGCACAGCTTCTGCGAAAACTGCGTCTCGGAGGACGCCGCTGCGCTTACGGCTGTGCGTGAGATAAAACAGCTCTGGGAACTGCTTTGCGGACTTCTGGAAACCCTTGACAGGGCGCTTGCGGACACGAAAATAAGTCCCGCAAGCTTTGCGGAGCTTTTCTCATCGGCGGTGTCGGGACTGAAATTATCCTCCCCGCCCCAAACGCTGGACTGTGTGCAGTTCGTTGAAGCGCATACGGCAAGGCTTGCCGAACCGAAAGCGGTTTTTGTTGTGGGCGCAAACGAGGGTGCGTTTCCCTATGCGGCAAAGCCGTCGGGACTTTTCAGCGACCGTGACAGGCTCGCGCTTGAAGCGGCGGGGATAACCCTTTCGGGCGGCTCTGCGGACAAGCTTGACGAGGAAAGATTTGCGGCGTACTCCGCGCTTTCCCAGGCTTCGGAGCGGCTCTACATAACCTATCCCATGTCGGATATTTCGGGCAGACAGCTTTACCCCTCGGCGGTGGTGAGCCATGGGTCGGAAATGTTCGGAAATGACGTTGTTACGTCCTTTGAGCGGCGGGGACTGCTGTCGTTCTGCACAACGGCGGGAGCGGCGTACTATCAGTACGTGCGGAACTACCGCCGCGGCGACGAGGATTCCGCAAGCCTGCGAAAGGCTCTGGAGAACGTCCCCGAATATGCGGAGCGTCTGGAGTACCTTAAAAATATCGAAAACTCTGCGGAGCACAGCCTGTCCCCCGAAACCGGCAGACAGCTTTTCGGCAGACATATTTCCATGTCCGCTTCACGGTTTGAGGACTACAGGAAATGTCCGTTCAAATACTATTGCCAAAAGGGTTTGAAGCTTTACCCGCCCCAAAAGGTGGAGCTTGACAGTCCATCACGGGGCACGGCGATACACTACTGCCTGTGCGAAGCCCTTAAAGAAAAAAGCCGCGAGGACTTTACCGCGATGAACCGTCAGGACATCTTAAAGCTTGTCAAAAAGCATTTAGGCGAATACTACCGAAGCGACGCGGTGGGCGGGGATTACGGCAAGACAAAGCGCTACAGGGCGGCGTTTTCACGGCTTTCCGACACCCTTGCGGACATTCTTGAAAGACTGTCGGCGGAGTTTAAACAGAGCAAATTCGTTCCCGAGGGATTTGAGTACACCCTGCGGCGGGACGGCGACGAGGAGCCGCTAAAGCTTGTCACCGAAAGCGGCATAACCGTCTGGTTCGAGGGTACTGTGGACAGGGTGGACGTTTTCCGGAACGGCTCGGCGACCTATGTCCGCGTTATTGACTACAAATCGGGCATAAAGGAGTTCCGCTACGAGGACTTGCTCTATGGTGTGAATATGCAGATGCTTCTGTACCTTTTCGCTGTCACCGAGGGAAACCGCCGCGGACGGTTTTCGGGAGACATTCCCGCAGGAGTTTTGTATATGCCCGCAAAGGACGCTGCCGCGGGTCTGGGACGGAACGAGGGAGACGAAGCCTTGCAGGGAGTGCTGAATGATACATACAAAATGAAAGGTACAGTCCTGCTGAACGACGAGGTTATCGCCGCAATGGAGAAGGACTGCGGCGGAGTGTTTATCCCCGTGAAGAAAACGTCGGGCGGGTATTATTCCTATTCCAAGCTTATCACCGCGGAGCAGCTTGAAAACCTGCGGAGATATTCCTACAGTCTGCTTAAAGAGACCGCCGAAAGTCTTGCCAAGGGCAGGATAGAAGCCGTTCCGCTAATGAATGGGGACGGAGGTCTTCCATGCGATTACTGCGACTACAGAAGCGTGTGCGGCAATTATCCTCCCGCAAAGGTCAGGGAGTACGCCGACAACGCCAACCAGCTTATCGAAAAAATCATGAACGGAGATGAAACGCCGTGAGCAATTCAACGTGGACAAAAGAACAGCTTGACGCAATAACCGCCCGCGGCACGGGTATAATCGTCTCGGCGGCGGCGGGAAGCGGAAAGACCTCGGTACTTGTGGAAAGACTGCTTGGGATACTTTCCGACACCGAAAACAAAATGCCCGCGGACAGGCTTGTGGTGGTGACCTTCACAAACGACGCAGCGGAACAGATGAAGCAGCGGCTCTCGGCGGCTTTGTCGGAAAAGATAGCGCGGGAGCCCGACAATCTGTGGCTCTGCCGTCAGCAGTCCCTGCTTCGGACGGCGAAGATATCCACCATTCACTCGTTCTGCTTCGACCTGATACGTGAGAATATTCAGTCTCTGGACGTTTCCGCAGGCTTCCGCATACTGGACGATACCGAGGAAATGCTGCTGAAACGAAAGGCGGCGGAAAACGTCTTTGAAAAGCTTTACGACGAAAAGCCCGAAGAGACGGAACGTCTTGCGGGATTTTTCAGCGGTTCGCGGCGGGGCGACGAGGAGCTTGAAGAAGCGGTGCTGAAAATATACGAGTTTTTGATGTCCATACCATTTTATGAGGACTGGCTGAAAAACACCGCGGACAGGTACAAAAACGGCTTTGATCCAAAGACAGACCCGCTTGCAAAGCTTTATCTCAGCCGTCTGGAGGAGGTTTACCGCCGTTTGGTGAGACAAGCCGAATACGCGGGAAAGCTTTACATTGAGCTTTGCGGAAAGGTCTCCGACGCCATAGACGCCGAAACTGACCGGATAAGGCTCATGCTGAAAAATCTTGGCTGTACGGACTATAGCTGGGACGAGCGGGTGGTTCAGCCGCCTCAGCCGAAAACGCGGATAAGCTTTCCGCGGAACATGAGCGATACCGAAAAGGAGACCGCCGAGCGGATAAAGGATATCCGAACCAAGTACAAAAAAGAACTTGACAAGGTGGGAGGGGGCATCTTCCGACTGGAAGAAATTGCCGACGATTACAGAGTTCACGGGGAAATACTGGAGAGCCTGAACGGTGTGATAACCCTGTTCGGGTCGGAGCTTGACAAGCTGAAAACCGAAAAGAACGCCCTCGGCTTTTCCGACGCGGAGCAGCTTGCCATAAGGCTTCTTGCGGAGCGTAACGAGGACGGCAGTATCGTGGGCACAAAGCTCGCAAAGGAGCTTTCCGACTACTACGGCATGATAATGATAGACGAGTTTCAGGACGCGAACAACAATCAGGACTTGATCTTCAAGCTGCTGTCGAAAGGCGGTACACCTGCGCGGGGCGGTACTAATCTGTTTGCGGTGGGGGACGTTAAACAGTCCATCTACAGCTTCCGTCAGGCGAACCCAAAGTTGTTCACCAACGCTCTTGAAGTGTCAGAAAGCTATACGGGCGCGGACTTTTCGGGTCAAAACGCGGCGATACTTCTGAACAGGAATTTCCGAAGCAGCGGCGAGGTCATTGACTTTGTGAACTATGTTTTCGGCTGCGTGATGAGCAAAGCCGTGGGAGAACTGGACTATACCGAAGCGGAGGCGTTAGTCAGGGGACTTGACTATCCCGACGGCGACAGGACGACGGAAATAATTATCGTCCCCGACGGTGAGGACGCGAACGAAAACGCCGAAGCCCAAGCCGCCGCCGCAAAAATCAAACGTATGCTGAGTACCGAAACGGTGTTCGACAAGGGTGCGGAAAGACCCTGCCGTCCAAGCGCCTTCTGCATACTTCTCCGTACCACCAAGAATGGGGAAAGTTATGTGCGGTAGCTTTCGTAGGCGGGTATAAAGGCTTCCGCCGAAGAGCCTGCG
>CAMWVO010000116.1 GCA_947177695.1 uncultured Clostridia bacterium | reverse complement strand
GCTGGCGAACTTTTTTGAGTCGGCGGCTTCGCCGCCTGAGCGTTCAGACAGTTAGCCGCGTAAATCAAAATTTATTAACCAAACGATTTGATAATGTTTCCTCCATTCCCTTGACTTTTCCGCCCGCTGACACTATAATATATGTATCGGCAAAAAATAATATGGAGGATTCCTATGAAACAATATTACGACAACAGGGAGCTGTCATGGCTCAAATTCAACGAAAGAGTTCTCGAAGAGGCGGTGGACAAACGCGTGCCCCTCTGCGAAAGACTTATGTTCGCCGCGATCTTTCAGTCCAATCTGGACGAATTCTTTATGATACGCGTCGGCTCGCTTTACGACCGCACTCTCGTGGACGCTGACGACCGCGAAAACAAAACCGATATGACCTGCGCCGAACAGCTTGAAGCTATCTTCAAGCGCGTTTCCGAGCTTAACCCTATGCGTGACAAGGCGTACAGCGGGATAATGTCCGAGCTGGCAAGCTGCGGCGTCGAACAGGTGGACTTCAAGGCTCTCTCCAAGGACGAGGAGGGCTACCTCAAAGCATACTTTACAGCTGAAATTCTGCCCCTTATCTCCCCGCAGGTAATCGACAAGCGTCATCCTTTCCCTTTCCTTAAAAATAAGGAAATTTACGCCGCCGCTCACCTTGAATCAAAGTCCTCGTCGGTGACGATAGGTCTCGTCCCCGCCAGCGGAGCGTTTTCAAGAATAATCTTTCTGCCCGGCAGCAAGTGCCGCTTTATGCTTGTGGAGGAGCTTATTCTCCACTATATGCCCCTTATTTTTGAGAACTACAAAATACTGGACAAATCCCTCATGCGTATCACCCGAAACGCCGACATCAACATGGAGGAGGCTCTCTACGACCACGATGTTGACCTGAGAGAGGTAATGTCCGATCTGCTCAGAAAGCGGAAGAAGCTTTCCCCGGTCCGCATGGAGCTTTCCCGCAAGCTGGGTTCGGCTGCGGTGGACTGCCTGTGCGAAAAGCTGGAGCTTAAACACAGTCAGATATTCCACCTGAAATCCCCTCTCGACCTTTCCTTTGTGTACACCCTAAGAGCCCGTCTTGAAGAGGGTCAGCCAACACTTTTCTACGGCAGGGCAGACCCCCAGCCCTCCCGCGAGGTAGACAGAAACGCGTCCATGATATCGCAGATACAGAAGCGGGACATTATCCTGTCCTATCCATTTGAGTCGATAAGACCGTTTCTGAGACTGCTCCACGAGGCTGCAAACGACCCCGCGGTGGTGTCCATAAAGATAACCCTCTACCGCGTTGCTTCCGATTCAAAGGTTGTGGACGCTCTTATCGCCGCCGCCGAAAACGGCAAGGACGTTCTCGTGCTTGTTGAGCTTCGCGCCCGCTTTGACGAGGAAAACAACATAGGCTGGTCGAAGCGTCTCGAACACGCGGGATGCAGCGTTATATACGGTCCCGAAAATTTGAAAGTACACTCCAAGCTGCTGCTTATCACAAGAAAAACAGGCAGCGGAAAGATCGAATACATATCCCAGATAGGCACGGGAAACTACAACGAAAAGACCTCCGCGCTCTATACCGACCTGTGCCTTATGACTGCAAACCGCGAGATAGGCGCTGACGCTCTTATGGTGTTCAACGCGCTGTCCACAAATACCCTTGCCGAAAATACAAGCAAGCTTATGGTGGCTCCGCTGTGTCTGCAAAACAGGATAATCGAGATGATCGACGCTGAGATCGCCGCCGCCGAACGGGGCGAGGAAGCCTTTATCGGACTGAAAATGAATTCTCTGACAGATAAAGTCCTTATCGACAAGCTTGTGGAGGCTTCCCAGAAGGGCGTAAAGATACGCATGGTAATACGCGGTATATGCTGTCTTGTGGCGGGAATACCGGGCTGTACCGATAATATTGAGATAACAAGCATTGTGGGACGTTATCTCGAACACAGCCGTATCTACATTTTCGGCGCACCCGAACGCATGAAGATATACATAAGCTCCGCGGACTTTATGACAAGGAACACCCTGCGCAGGGTGGAGGTCGCCGCGCCGATATACGACACCCACGTAAGAAAGCGGATACTGCACATCTTCGACGTGCTGACAAGGGACAACGTAAAGGCGCGCAGAATGCTTCCCGACAGCAGCTACGTCCATGTTGAGACCGCGGGAGAGCCTGTGGATTCCCAGTCGGCATTTATCCGCGAAGCATACGAAAATGCTTCCGCAGCCGCCTTGGGAACAGGCAGAAAGGTCAGACCCACTCTGGTGCAGAGACTGAAAAATACCCTGAAAAAGAAATAATAAAAAACGTCCGTATCCTGTTTTCGGGATACGGACGTTTTGCGTCGGATAAAACTATGCCCTGCGGCGGTCTGATCGTGAACAGGAAGTTTATCCCATACCGCAAAAAACGTTGACAAAACAGCGGAAAAGTGGTAAAATGTATATGATTGCAGCGTAATTTATTTGCCGTTTTTTTTGCGATCAAAGGGAGGTATTCGGATGAGACCAGCTAAAATCCTGCTTGGAACAGCTGCCGCAGCGCTCGCATTGTGCGTATGTACTGCGGGAGGACTTTGCTATGCCCAGACGACGGGTGTGGCTGTAAGCGGGACGAACTTCCCCGACCCGGTTTTCCGCAGATATGTCTCCGAAAATTTTGACACGGACGGTAACTCAGTCCTGTCCGCCGCCGAGATAGCTGCGGCAAGGTCGGTCTCGGTCAGCGGCATGAATATCTCAAGCCTTGAGGGCATCGAATATTTTACGGAGCTTACCTCACTGCTCTGCTCCGACAACGATCTTTCGGAACTGGACGTTTCCGCAAACAGATCGCTGGTCTACCTTTCGGTAAGCGGCAATAATCTGTCGGAGATCGACCTGAGCCGCAACACAAAGCTGGAAAACCTTGATCTGGGCATGACAGCAAAGGACGGTACAATCTACGGAAACAGCATTTCACAGCTTGACCTGAGCAAAAACAAGAAGCTGATAAACCTCAGCTGCGCTTACAATAAATTGAAAAAGCTTGACCTGAGCGGCTGTCCCAAGCTGGAGATCGTCAAGTGCAGCGGCAATAAGCTTACAGAGCTGAACGTTGTGGGCTGCGGAAATCTCAGACAGCTTGAATGCTTCAGCAACAGTCTGAAAAAGCTTGACCTCAGCGGAAATCCCGCATTGACAAGGCTGTACTGCTCCGACAACAAGCTGACCTCTCTCGACCTCAGAAAAAACCGAGAGCTGAAAACACTTTTCTGCCGATACAACTACATAACCCGTGAAAGCAAGCTGAAGCTTTACGATAAATCCGCAATGAGCACCTGCGACTACAGCGTGCAGTACTACAGCGGCTACAAGTCTTACGTTACCGACGTGAATATGCAGTACTCAAAGCTTATAACCAACCGTCCCACAGATATTTTCAATATCTCCTCGGGCATCACCGGCACGCCGTCAAGCAGTGCGGTAAGCAAGGCAGGCGGTATTGAGTTCGCTGCGCGCTATGACGACAGCTATGATTTTTCGGTAAGCGGCAGTTCTGCGCTGAGCATTGACGGCAGCGGCGTTCTTACCGCTAAGACGGCAGGCGATTATGAGTTTACCCTTACCGTGAAAAAGGGAAACGCCGACGGCACTGACTTTGTTAAGAAATTCACCATTTCCGCAGTTGACCTGAAAGACCACTCCGCACATGAATTTGAGTGGAAATGCGACCGCGAAACAAACGGCGGACACTACAGGCAATGCTTCTGCGGCGAAAAGACCAAAACGGAAGCTCACAGCTACAGCAGCAAAATTTATCAGGTAAACGACCGCAGCGGAAAGCTGTATAACTACCGCGTATGCAATAAATGCAGATACGCCGACAGGATAGGCGAAAGCACTGTTATGAAACACTCGGCGACGGGCATTACAATTGCCACGCTTGACGGGACTCTCTCCCCTGCGCTGAGACTTGCAGCCGATCCTGTAAATATTTCGGGAATAAAGCCCGGAAGCGGAATGACCGCTCTCCGAGCCTACAGTATTTACTTTACCGACGGCTCGTCAAAACGGAACGCGGGCTGCAAATTCAAAACGTCCATACCTTTGCCGAAGGGCGCTGACGGAAATGCGGCATACGTCCTGAGAGTGAAATCCGACGGAACGTTTAAGGATATGAACGCCGAATACAGCACCGAGGACGGTATGCTGAGCTTTACGGCAAGCGTTTCGGGAACCTACCTTATCGCGGTGGGAGCCCCGCCGGATAAGAAGTCCGACGGCAAAAACGACAGCGAACCCGTATTTACCGAGGACGACCTTATTATCCTGCGGGATGCTCTTGCCGAGGACAATGCGGACAAGCAGGCGGGTCTTACGGATATGAACGGTGACGGAAAGATCGACAACAAGGATCTGATCCTGCTGAAAAACCGTCTTTCCTAAGATCAGATCAACTATGTTAAATTTTTTATGAATTGGAGTTTTGCAGCATGAACAAACAACCGATAGCATGGCTTCTTGCGGCTTCCATGAGCGTTATGCAGGCGGCTCCCGCGGCTGCGGTGATCGCAAGCGCGGAGCAGTCCGCGGAAACACTGGTCTCGGTGGGAAATGCAGCCGGAAAGCCCGGAGATACCGTTTCGGTAAGCCTTACACTGAAAGGAAACCGCGGTCTCAACGCAATGGCAGTATGGCTGAAATACGACCCTGACGTTCTCGAACCTGTGAATATTTCCGACAAGGGAAAATTCGGCGCAGACGCTTTTGACGCTCCTAAAACTGGTACGGACGGTCAGATCAGACTGGGCTGGACAAACAGCAAAAAAGCCAATGCAAACGACGGAATAATCGCTGTGATCGACTTTAAGATCAAGGATACCGCCGCAGTCGGAGAGTACGCGGTAGGGATATCCACCAAAGACGGAGAGAATTTCACTGCCGACTTTAACAGCGACGACCCCTTTACCGATGTTGAACTTGCCGTTGACGGCGGTATTATCACGGTTACTGACGCTTCGGGCAAAAAGTCGCAGACAAGCTCTGCTTCCGCTCCCGTTGTTTCGGATGTATACGCTTCGGGCTTCAAAATAAAGCTTCCGAGCAGATACGAGTACGCCTGCTCGGAAACCGAATTAAGCGATTTCGCAGGCGTTAAATGGAGCAAAAACCCCAAAGCAAGCGGTCTGAAGCCTAACACGGAATACTTCGTTTACCAAAGAAAAACGGGAAGCCCGGAAATTTCCGCACCTGCTAAGGTAATGACTTCAAAGTATGATATTTCGGACGTTATCGAAAGCGTTTCGATCGGTACAAGCTGCGCGGGCGGTACTGTGCTGACCCCTGTTATAACCTATAGAGACGGCTTTTCCGCGGAGATCGCGGGCGAGCTTACATACTGCTGGAGCGCAAAGAGCTGGACCGGAGTGTCGGTGTCTATGGCTGAAAGCTACACCGTTACGGCGGAGGACGCCGCTCTCGGACGTGAAATGCAGGTCACGGTAGCCGCCCTTAACTGCAAGGGGTTTGCAATATCCAATATGTTAACGGCGGGAGTAGCGGACTATTCGGGAATCGTGAAATCTCCCGTTATAAAGGAAACCTCCTCGGACGGCTTCGTTATTTCCGCAGAAGCAGGATACGAATACATTGTTTCCGAGGACGGAGCGATACCAGAAAATGCGGCTTGGGCAAGCCTTGACAGCGACGCGTCCGTTACGGGAAATGCGGGAAAAACCTATTACGTGTTCACAAGAGCCGCGGGAACCGAGGCTGTGAACGCTTCCGAGCCGTCAAGTCCCGTCAGCGTAAAAATTCCAAGCGGAAACGCTTCGCTCACAAATCTGACCGTTTCAAGCGGTAAGCTTACGCCCAAGTTCAGCCCCGATGTGACCGACTATACGGTGTACGTTCCCTACGGCAGAAGCCTGCCGAGGATAAAGGCAGCTGTGGGCTCGTCAAATTCGACGGTGGATTTCGAGCAGGCTAAAGGCTTTGCCGAGGGCAAAAATACTGCGGTAATAACTGTCACGGCGGAAAACAAAACGGATACAAAGCAGTACACCGTTACCTTTGTAAGACAGGAGGAGCTTGAAGCTCCCGTTTCCGAGCCTGAAAACACGGACGCTGAGGCTGCCGAGAATACGGAGGAAAACAGCGTTCCCGAAATGCCTCATATCGCTTCAAACGGCACTGTTGAACCCTGCGTTGCGGGAGACTCCGAAAAGTCGGGTTGGAACGCTGTATGCAATGAAATAGCGGCGACCGCGGACGGAAAGACAGTTACGGTAAAAATGAACGATACCACCGAGCTTCCCAAGGAAGTGCTGGAGTTTATCCAAAACAGGGACGTATCGCTTGCGCTGAAAATGAAAAACGGCGCGGTGTGGAC
>CAMWVO010000115.1 GCA_947177695.1 uncultured Clostridia bacterium | reverse complement strand
CGGAGAATTTCGTCTCCGTATTTTTTGAAGAGCTCTTCGGTTTTTTCGGCGCCGTTTTTCACATTATCTCCTCCCTTCACCTTATTAGACAACCGGGAAAACGATTTTCACAGCGGATATAAAAATTTTTTACCGCGGCGCAAAAATTCAGTGCGTATCCTCACATATTATCACTTTATCTTTTTCCTGTATTCGGTAGGAGTTAAGCCTGTCCTCTGTTTGAATCTGCGCATAAAGCAGACATCGTTTTCGTACCCGCAGGCGGCGGAGATCTCTTTAACGGTCATATCCGTATTTTCCAGATAATACTGCGCGGCTTTCGTTTTTGCCGACAGCAGATCCTCATAGCAGCTTACTCCGAACTGCTCCCTGTAGAGCCTCTGAAAATGCGACGGACTGAGCCTCACCTCAGCCGCGATCTGCTCCACCGAAGCAAACCGTCCCGCGCTGTTGTAAAGCTCCGCTCTCAGGCGGCGCAGCTCCGAATAGTGCGGGTTTGCTGCGGCTTTTCCAGGCGTCAGGCAGCTGTCCCCAAGCTTAAGCAGAAGCATTCTTATAAGCAGGTCGGCGCAGTGTTCCTTAGACGGCGTATCCGAAATGCTCTCTCTGCCGAGAATATGCATGATATCCTCAGCCTCAGCAGTATTTGTCAGCTTGACTATTTTGTCGAACGGCAACCCTGTTGTGCTGTGAAAATCTTCGTTTTCGCAGCAGTCCATATGTATCCAGTGATTGACATATACAGCGCCGCTTGCGCGGTATATCTGCGGCGCGCCTTTTGAATACAGCACCGCGCTGTCGGGCAGTACACGAACGATCTTCCCGTCCAGCTCCGCCTCTGCGGCGGTCTTGAAAACAACGATCAGATTGTCCCCCGAACCGTTGGGACGGTTTATTTCAAAGTCTCCGTCGTGACGGTAGTTCATTCCCATTGAATGGAGCTTCATCATTATCTTTCTCCCTCTCCAAAAATGATAGGATTTGTCAGTATAAAAATATGATACATCATTGCAAAAAATATGTCAAGGTGTAAAATAGTAATTAATAACTTTTGTGAAAGGACTGTTTGGCATGAAAAAAATTTCCGTGGAGATCAACGCGGCGGACAGGACCGCGAAAATAAATCCCGAACTGTACGGTCACTTTGCGGAGCATCTGGGAAGATGCGTCTACAACGGTATCTATGTGGGAGAGAACTCACCGATACCCAACGTCCGCGGTATCAGAACGGATATTGTTGAGGCGTTCAAAAAAATCAAGCTGCCCGTTCTGCGCTGGCCCGGCGGCTGCTTTGCCGACGGATATCACTGGAAAGACGGTATCGGAGAGAAAGCGTCCCGCAAAAAAATGCTCAACTTCAACTGGGGAGATGTTATGGAGGACAACTCTTTCGGCACTCACGAGTTTTTTGACCTCTGCGAACAGGTGGGCTGCGAGCCGTATCTTGCGGGAAATCTCGGCAGCGGCACTGTGCAGGAGCTTGCGGAATGGGTCGAGTACATCACCTTTGACGGAGTTTCCCCCATGGCTGACCTGCGAAAAGCAAACGGCAGGGAAAAGCCCTGGAAACTTAAATATCTCGGTATCGGCAACGAAAACTGGGGCTGCGGAGGAAGTATGCGTCCCGAATATTACGCGGACGAATACCGCCGCTATCAGACGTTCTGCAGGAATTTCAGCGGCAACGAGCTGTTCAAGATCGCCTGCGGTCCGAATGCGGACGATTACTACTGGACGGAAGTTATGATGAAAAATCTTAACGAATGGCACACCCGCGGAATTTCCCTCCACTACTACACCGTACCCACAGGCGACTGGAACAAAAAGGGCAGCGCGCGTTACTTTTCGGACGAGGAGTACTACTCCACAATTTCGGGCACGCTTCGTATGGAGGAGCTTATCACACGCCACAGCGAGATCATGAACCGTTACGACCCGCAGCATAAGATCGGTCTGATAGTTGACGAGTGGGGCTGCTGGTACGACGTTGAGGAGGGCACGAACCCCGGCTTCCTTTATCAGCAGAACACCATGCGGGACGCTGTTGTCGCCGCCTGCAATCTGAATATTTTCAACTCCCACGCCGACCGTGTTGTCATGGCTAACTTGGCGCAGGCGGTAAACGTTTTACAGTCGCTTGTTCTCACCGACGGCAAAAATATGGTGCTTACACCCACATATCATGTTTTCGATCTGTTCAAGTCTCATCAGGGCGGCGAAGCGGTATACTGCTACACCGAAAACCAAACTGTGGGCAAGGGCGCAGAAATTCCCATGGTATCCTGCTCCGCGTCGGTCAAGGACGGAAAGCTTACGGTCACCCTTGCAAACTGCTCTATTGAGGAGGAAGCAGATGTTGACATTTCCATTCTCGGCTTTGCAGCTGGCTCTGCGGAAGCAAGGATCGTTACAGACGAGTGTCACGCTCTCAATGATTTTGATAACGGCGAAAAGGTCGTTCCCAAGGATTTTGCTGCAAGCATTAACAACGGCAAGGTTTCCGCGGTGCTTCCTCCCTGCTCCGTTGTTTCCGTTATAGTTTCGTAATCGACATAAATCTTTTTGCCGCCGTCACTTTAGACGGCGGCAAATTTTGTTTCCGAGACGAAAAAAAGCTTCTATATCGGTATTGCACGAAAGCGTTGATTTTATCAAGGAAGTATGCTATAATGTTCTTAACAGCAAAAATTTTAGGAGGCGTATCATTATGGTAACTTTATCGCCGCTTCAGGAAGCGGAAAACGCTGTCAGAAACAAGGAGCTGATCGTTTACTATCAGCCCCAGTACGACGCCGTTACAAACAAGCTGGTCAGCGCGGAGGCTCTTGTCCGCCGCAGACTTCCCGACGGCAGTATCGCTCTGCCGGGAAGCTTTGTTCCCGCAGCCGAAGAGACCGACCTTATTATGGAGATCGACTGGAACGTTCTTGAACAGGTCTGCTGCTTTCTGAAAAAGCGTATCGACGCGGGACACAGGTATGTTCCCATTGCCGTAAACTTTTCAAGACGGCATATCGGCGAGACGGATTTTCTCGAAAAGCTCTGCCGCACCGTTGACGGATACGGCGTCCCCAGAAACCTTATCGAGGTCGAGATAACAGAGTCCGCAATGATGGACGGCGCATACGACATTGTATCCTTTGTGGACGCTGTCAGAAAGGAAAATTTCAACGTTGCCATTGACGATTTCGGCAGCGGTTTTTCCTCACTGAGCCTTGTCAAGGACATTTCCGCAAACGTACTTAAAATTGACCGTTCCCTCTTAAGCGGAAACTGCGAAAACGAAAAGGAGCGTATCGTTCTCGAAAGCATATTCGATTTTGCACACCGTCTGAAGCTCACCACAATCGCAGAGGGCGTTGAGACCAGAGAACAGCTTGGCTTCCTCCGCACCTGCGGCTGTCAGCTCATTCAGGGATTCCTGTTTGCAAAGCCGATGCCCGAGGAGGATTTCGGCGAAGCCTGCTCCCGCCGCGTGCTGGACGAGGAAAGCGAGGACATTCTCGTTTCACAGGCTCATGCGAACGTAAGGAGCCTGCTTATGGAAGCGGTGTTCATGAAGTACCCGCTTGTAATAATGTCAAATCTTACCCGCAACAGCTTCTATATGATGGCATATGAAAACTTCTCCGCAAGAACCTGTCCGTCCACGGGAGTGTTCGACGAGCTTATCGTTCACGGCACGTCCACAATGCACCCAGACGACAGGGAGCTTTTCAGCACCACATTCTCACGCACCAATCTTCTTGCCGCCCACGCGCGGGGAGAAAAATTCGTCAAGGTCGTTACCCGACAAATCGGCGACGACGGAATTTACCGTCCCGTGGAGACCACGGATTTCTTCGTAAAAAATCCCTCGGTTGACGACGTGCTTGTCATCACGCTTTGTCAAAATCTTTCGGAATAAAAAACAAAACGGCGGGATATCCTCGGTGGTATCCTGCCGTTTTTAATATTCATATGTGCCGATTATCTTCAAATCGCTCAGCCTTGCGGAAATTATTCTTCCGCTGCTGACAACGTACAGCGTATCGCCGTTTACCGAACCGCGTCTGAAAACCATGCTGTCGTCCACATCAAGGTATTCGATAACGCCTTTTTGCGTAAAGCTGCCGTCCTCGCCGTAGCTGAAAACGAAATAGCTGTTTTTCGTGCCGAATTCGTTGTGACTGTAGGCGGGAACACCGATCAGCCTGTTGTCCTTGTCTACCAGAACAGCACGTCTGTCCGTGAGAGCCTTTGAGAACATTTCTCCGTTTTCGGCACCGATAACGGTTCCGTTAAGAGTGAGACCCGTTTCGGAGCTGTACATCGTAAGGTCAAGTCCGCCGTTCTGGGCTTTCCCCACGCCCAGAAGCATATCGTCGGAGCAGCCGTAAAGATACGCCGCGTTTCCCATAAGGGACTGCGCCAGAGTGGGAGGAGTTGTGGAAAGGTCGAGGACGATTATCGCATCGCCGCTTTCCTCGCTGATTATTCTTGCGTAGTTTCTCTCAAACCGAACCGCCGAAGCCTTGCCCTCGGGGAAAAGCTGTCCCGCGCTGTTTACAACGGTAAGGGATTTATCGAGAACATACACCGAGACCGAAGTCCGTCCGTCCTCGTCGGTTATTTCCGAGGCGATCCTGAAAAGTCCGCCGTACTCGTTCATGCTCTGGTGACCGAGGGCTCTGCCGTCGATCGACCCGCTTGAGCGATAATTTATTCCTCCGTCCGAAAGAGCGAAGGAAGATATAACACTGTATTCTCTTTTTGCTTTGCCCGTGCCGACCACGTACAGCGTGTCAGCCGAGCAGTAGGCGTTCCTGCTTGTTCCGAGAACGGCTTTAACCGAAGCCGTAAGCTCTCCGGAGCCTGTATTTATCGCAGAGACCACCGTATAGTCGGTACTTGCCGCGCCGCCCGGAATAATGATATCCTCCGCGGCAAGATAGTGCTTTTCTCCGTTCAGGTAGTATGCGGGAACAAAGCTGTCAAGGTCTTCTCTTGTGTCAAGCGGCTTTACCCGGTAATCGGAATAAGCTGTTACCAGATAAAGCACTCCGTCGGCAATTTTTGACGATACATAACTGCCGTTCTGTTTATAGGCAGTGGTGTGAATTGGATTTGCGGGGTCGCTTATGTTATAGACGTCGACCACCGCATTGGTTCGGCTTACGGCGTCTGAACCTGCGGGAATTGCAGACTTCCCGTTTGCGCCGTAAGCCCCTCCGCCGTAAGCGGAGTCACTTGCTTTGTCGTCCGAAGCAGTTTTGTCAGGTGAGCCGGAATTTTCGTCAGCCGATTGTTGAATATCCGCGTCCTGTGCTGGAACACCAAGAGCGGGAGCAGTGTTTTCGGCGTCGGAGGAGCTTACGTCAACTTTGGGAGTTCCGTTGTCAATAACGTAGAGTTCCTCTTTTTCCTTTGAAACAAGAATGAGTTTATCGCCTTCTATATAAATTTCAACAGGCGGTTCAAGCGAACTTTCTATTTCCGAAACAACTTCCATCGTCTCAAGAGAAATGATGCAGAGTTTACTTCCTTTAAGACAGTACATGTAGTTTCCGTCAATTTTTACGATATCAGCGTCCGAAACATTGGGGTTCGTGTTGTCGGTAAAATCCGTTGTACCCGTCTGACCGTCCTCAGGGACGTTATCTTCGGCGTCCTCTCCGACGGTTCTTTCCGAAGCATAGTCGTCTCCGCCGTTAAGGGTGATACCGGTGTAGATGTTATACAGCGTGTCGTAGGAATCGGGGGAAGTAGCCTCGTACTCGATAGGAGCTTCAAGCTGATCCTGCGATCCTCTCTGTCCGCTGTAAGCGAGCATACCCGCCGCAAAAACTGCGCAGGCAGCGACCGCCGCGGAAGTCCGTATAATAATAGTACGACGCTGTGCAGAAGCTTTGGAAACCTTTTTCGCGGTATTTTCGCGGGTCTCCATTTCGGACATCGCGCTCCTTTCGCGGAGCATGGCGGCAATATTCTGAGGCGACAGTTCATCGGGAACCTCGACCTCGTTTATGATATCGCTTAATCTCTCTTCAAATTTCATAATTCCGACCTCCTTTCTTCTAACGTTCCGACAGCATTTTTTTCAGTTTGATCTTAGCCCGCGCTACCTTTGAGCGGACGGTGTTTGCAGATAACCCCGTCGCCCTGGCGATCTCGTCGCTGGTATAGCCTGAAACAATGCTTAACGATAAAACAAGCCTTTCATCCTCGTTCAGCCGCCTGAACTCCTCCATTATTTCCAATCCGCTGTAATTTATCTCTTCGGATCTCTCTTGTTCTACACTTTCGAGTACGTCAAGCTCTTCCCGGTAATCTCTGTTCTTTATAAACTCCTTCTGCTTGTTATTTATTTTTACAGTAAGGATCTTGATTATCCAGGCTTTGAA
>CAMWVO010000114.1 GCA_947177695.1 uncultured Clostridia bacterium | reverse complement strand
TCCAAAGAGGAATATGATAATTGGAGATATAATTATCCGAGAGATAATATAAACAAAACAGAAGGAGTTTAACAATGCAGTACGAAAAACACAAATCTGCTCGTAAGATTTTTTTAGAAATAGACAAAAATCCTAGCAATTACTTGATTATACATTATTCTTGTGAAAGTTTTTACGATATTAAAGATGGGCACACCCCACGTATTACGTCAATTGCAGTCTATGACTATGCCACTGCACAGACTGATTCGTTT
This sequence comes from uncultured Clostridia bacterium, assembly GCA_947177695.1. Lineage (GTDB taxonomy): Bacteria > Bacillota > Clostridia > Oscillospirales > Ruminococcaceae > RGIG8773. The sequence goes on along the minus strand of CAMWVO010000114.1, from coordinate 6,146 downwards.
TCTATTCATAAAATGGCTGAAAAATTACATATCGAGATTAATGATATAGAAATCCACTACGATGAATTGGAAAAGTCAATGCTAGATGAATTTTTTGAGTATGCTAAAGAGCATAAGACCTATTTCTGGATTCACTGGAATATGAGAGATATGAACTATGGTTTCAAAGCAATTGAACACCGTTATTCTGTTTTAGGTGGAGAACCATACAAAATTGCTGACGCAAATAAGATTGATCTTGCACGTCAGCTTATTAACTGCTATGGTGTAGGGTATACAGAACATCCTCGTATGGAAAAATTATTAGAGCAAAATGGAATTAAAGCAAAAGATTATTTAAATGGACAAGAAGAAGCTGACGCATTTGCAAATAGGGAATATGTTAAACTCCATATGTCTACTCTCAGAAAAGTGGATGTATTTGCAAATATTCTCAATAGAGCGATCAACAGTACCTTAAAAGTAAATTCAAAATGGACTGAAATTTATGGTGTGTCTGTTCAAGGTATTTTGAATTTCTGCAAAGACACTTGGTGGATACAACTCGTTTGGACTGTTATATCTATGTTTCTAGGTGCTTTAGTCAGTGCATTAATTGGAAAACTAATATAAAAACAAATAGAGCTAACCGACTTTCGAAATCGGTTAGCTCTTAATTTTATAAAATAATTCAAATGTTGCCAAAACGTTGCCACATCGGTATCATGATACCGTAAAACAACGTGTTTAAGCCATTTGTAATGGCTTAACAACTATTCCCACTCTATCGTTGCAGGCGGTTTAGTCGTAACATCATAAACAATTCGGTTGATAGACTTCACTTCATTAACGATCCTGCTCGCACAACGTTCAAGTACCTCGTAAGGTATCTTCGCAAAGTCTGCAGTCATGAAATCTGTGGTGGTAACACCTCGCAAAGCAAGCGTGTAATCATAAGTCCTGCCGTCGCCCATAACGCCAACAGAGCGCATATTCGTCAGCACCGCAAAATACTGGTGTATCTCCTTGTCAAGTCCCGCCTTTGCGATTTCCTCGCGGAAAATATAGTCCGCATCCTGCAAAATTTCAAGCTTCTCGTCGGTAATTTCACCGATAATCCTTATAGCAAGTCCCGGACCGGGGAAAGGCTGCCTGTCAACAAGCACGTCGGAAAGTCCAAGCTCACGCCCAAGCGCGCGAACCTCGTCCTTGAAAAGCAGACGGAGCGGCTCTATTATTTCCTTGAAATCAACATAGTCGGGAAGCCCCCCAACATTGTGGTGGGACTTTATCACAGCCGCGTCCCCCGTACCGCTTTCGATTATGTCAGGGTAGATCGTACCCTGCACAAGGAAATCAACTTTTCCGATTTTTTTAGCCTCCTGCTCGAAAACGCGGATAAATTCCTCGCCGATAATTTTCCTCTTTGTTTCGGGATCGGACACGCCGCGCATTTTGGACATAAACTGTTCCTTTGCATTTACTCGGACAAAATTCAGTCCCCAGCCCTTGAATGCGTTCTCAACCTCGTCGCCCTCATTTTTGCGCATAAAGCCGTGGTCAACAAAAATACAGGTAAGCTTGTCCCCCACAGCCTTTGCAAGGAGAGCCGCCGCAACGGAGCTGTCCACTCCGCCCGAAAGTGCAAGCAGGACTTTGCCGTCCCCAACTTTTTTGCGTATATCTTCAATCGCAGTTTTGGCGTAATTGCTCATAGTCCAGTCGCCGACGCAGCCGCAGACGTTTCTCAAAAAGCTGTCGATAAAGCCCAAGCCGTACTCAGTGTGATTTACTTCGGGGTGGAACTGCACCGCATACAATTTCTTTTCGGGACACTCCATAGCCGCCGTGGGACAGTTATCCGTGTGCGCAACAACTCTGAAACCGTCGGGAATTTTCTCGATATAATCCGTGTGGCTCATCCATGAAACTGCCTTTTCGGGAAGATTATTCACCGTACCAAAAAGCACACAGGATTTATCGTAATATGTCTCGGTCTTGCCGTACTCGGAAGTAACGCAGGTAGTGACCTTTCCGCCCAGCAGATGCGCCATAAGCTGACAGCCGTAGCAGATACCCAGAATAGGTATGCCAAGCTCAAAAATTTCCTTTGAGCAGACGGGGGAGTCGGGCGCATAAACGCTGTTTGGACCTCCCGTAAAGATAATTCCCACAGGGGCTAAAGCCTTGATCTCGTCAAGAGAAGTCTTGTAGGACTTTACCTCGCAGTAGACCCCGCATTCTCTGACACGGCGCGCGATAAGCTGATTGTACTGACCGCCGAAGTCGAGAACGATAACAAGCTGGTGTGCGGATTGTGACATAAAAATACCTCCTAAATAATTTCAAAAGGGAATTTTCCCATACATATTAATTCTTTTTGAACTTTACGGCAAGTCTGCTTAACAGATTAAAAACGATTGTCAATACACTTACAAAAACCGATAAAATAAAAAGTACCGTATAGCTGGTCTCATGCAGATAATCGGTTTCTCTTAACAGTTCTCCGTCGTGACGCAGGCTTAATATTACAGTACATAAGCATATTGACACAGAGGAAACAACTGCGGCAATGTCAGGCTTGAGCTTTTTATTTTTAATTAAAATATGCTCAATTGACCAATTGAAAACAGCTATCGCAAACGCACCGAGAATAAAGGCTGTCCACATTTCGGCGCTGCGCTTGGTTATCATATTGCACAAGACGGTCTTATAAAAAATATATTGTTCAACGTAAATGATAACCGAAAAAACAATAATTTTCAATATAAAATTAAGCTGTTTATTCATTTGGCAAGCCTTTCACATATGTAATGCATAAAAATACATACAAATATTATGCCATAAAACGCCGAAAACTGCAATACCAATTTCGTAAAAAATATTCCGAAAAAACTTGAAAAAAATATGCAAACATGATATAATAAATAAATTAACCAATTTCAGGCACACTTTTGAAAGGACTTTTTAAATGCAAATTTTTCTATACAGACTTTCCGCGCTTGCACAGCTTGCCCATAGTCACGAGGGCTTCGACTTTTGGAACGTCCTGCTTGACGCCGTTATCGACACGGCGAAAATGCTGCCGTTCCTGTTTCTGGCATTCCTGCTTATGGAATTTATCGAGCACCGCGCAGGGGACAAGCTGGCTGACATCCTCGGTACGGCGGGAGTGAAACCCGCAGCCGGTCCTGCCTCGGGAGCTGTTCTGGGCTGTATCCCACAGTGCGGATTTTCCGTGGCGGCTTCAAATCTTTACGCGGGACGTATAATCACCGTAGGAACTCTTATCGCCGTTTTCGTTTCCACCTCGGACGAAGCTATACCAGTACTGCTTGCTCACCCGGAAATGCTTGGCTCGGTGTGGAAGCTTATCGCTGTAAAAATAATTGCCGCCGCCGCTGCGGGAATTGCCGCCGACCTTGTGGTCAGGGCTCTGAAAATAGACCTTAGCGGCGACAGCATTGAGGATATCTGCTCCGAAAGCGGCTGCGGCTGCGAAAGCCACGGAATATGGTACTCCGCGCTGAGGCACGCCGCAGGAGTTGCCCTGTTTATTCTTATCGTGAACCTTGTTATCGGCGCGGTAATGGCTCTTGCGGGAAACGCGGCGGTGGAGCGTTTTATCGAAAGCATGGGCTTTTTCCAGCCCTTTGCGGCGGGACTTGTTGGCATGATCCCCAACTGCGCCGCTTCGGTGCTGCTTACCGAGCTTTACGCCGATAGTGCGATAAGCTTCGGCACTGCCGCGGCGGGACTTTGCACAGGCGCGGGCATCGGTCTTGCGGTGCTTTTCCGCGCAAATAAAAACATTAAAGAAAATCTTGTCATTACGGGAACAGTTTATGCCGTGGGAGTGATCTGCGGCATTATTCTGAACCTGTTCTGACCGAGGGGGTGCTTGGGTGAAAGACTTTATAAGCTTCTGCAAAAGGGAATTTTCGGTGGTCATTTCTTTTTTAGCGGCTCTGATATCCTGTCTGTTCGTACCTGTTACAAACTATGTGGACTACATAGACACGGACACGATAGGGCTTCTGTTCTGCCTGATGGTCGCTGTAGCAGGCTTTCGGGACTGCGGTCTGCTGTCCTTTATGTCGGGAAAGCTTCTTGGCGGAGATGATCCCAAGTCCCGCAGGACGGGCACGCTGCTTGTGTTTATTACCTTTTTCTCCTCGATGCTTTTTACCAACGACGTTGCTCTTATTGCTTTCGTACCCCTTACAGCTGCGCTGTTTGAGAGCCGTCCCAAAACCATGATATACGTCATAGCGGTGCAGACGGCGGCGGCAAATCTTGGAAGTATGCTGACGCCCTTCGGCAATCCCCATAACCTGTATCTTTACGACAGATACGATATGAACGCGGGAGATTTTTTCGCTGTAACGCTTCCCGTTGCGGCATTGAGCGCGGCGCTGATTTTTATATTGTGTATGTTCATAAAAAACGAACCGCTGAACACCCGCAGTCGCCGCGGAGAGAAGATACGTAACAAGCGGTATCTTGCATTGTATGCGGCTTTGTTCCTGCTCTGCCTGCTTGCGGTTTTCGGCAAGCTGGGAGTTATCGTAACGTTTGCTTCGGTGTGTATTGTCGCCGCTATAATTGATATGCGCATTTTTGCGGCTGTGGACTACGGTCTGCTTGCAACGTTCGCTTTCTTTTTCATTTTTGTGGGAAATATCCGCAACATCGGTGAGGTAAGCGATTTCATAACAAAGCTTATGGACGGCAGGGAAATGCTTGCTTCCGCGGCGGTAAGCCAGGTCATAAGCAACGTCCCCGCGGCGATGATGCTTTCGGGATTTACCGAGAACGCCCGCGCACTTGTCCTGGGAACAAATCTCGGCGGTCTTGGAACGGTGGTGGCAAGCCTTGCGAGCCTTATCTCGTTCCGCATTTATCTTGAAACCGATGAAGCAAAGCCCCTCCGATATCTGGCTGTCTTTACACTTGTAAACGTTCTGCTGCTGGCGGTGAATGTTCCCTTTGCGTACTTTTTCGTGCTGTAGGACGGCACGTTTCATATACGAACAGTAGATTTATTCCAATATTATACATTAAGGAGTGTTACTATGTCCGACCGTTCTTTCCGCGACAGCTCTCTCCCTATGAAAGAGCGGGTCTCCGACCTGCTCGGCAAGCTTACCCCCGAGGAAAAAATGAGTATGCTTTCCTGCCATATGCCCGCCGTACCACGTCTCGGCATCGGTGAATGGTATGTGGGAACAGAGGTCGCCCGCGGCTATGTGGGCAGGGATACGGGCGAGGTATCCACGGTTTTTCCCCAGCCTATCGGAATGGCTTCAATGTTCGACCCCGACCTGATGTACGAGCTGGGCGTGATAGCGGGAAACGAAGCACGTTACCATTATCAGAACGAACCCAACGGAAAGCTTATGCTGTGGGGTCCCACGGTGGACATGGAGCGCGACCCACGCTGGGGCAGAACGGAGGAAGCCTACGGCGAAGATCCGTTCCTGACGGGTGAAATGTCCAAGGCGTTCACAAAGGGCATGGCGGGGGACGATCCCGTTTGGCTGAAAACCGTTCCCACGCTGAAGCACTTCTGTGCCGACAACAACGAGGCTGACAGGGACAGATGCTCCGCAAACGTTGATATGAGAACGCTTCACGAATACTACTACCGCGCGTTCAAGCCGGCGATAACCGAGGGCGGAGCCCGTTCCGTAATGGCTGCCTATAACGAGCTTTCGGGAGTTCCCGCGGTGATGAACCCCGACTTGCAGAATTTGCTCAAGGACAAGTGGGGACTTGATTTCGTTGTTACCGACGGCGGGGATTTCTCCCAGAACGTGCTTGCACACAAGTGCGTAAAGACCCACGCGGAGGCTCTTGCGCTGTGTCTGAAAAACGGTTCGGACAGCATGAATGACGCTGCCGACATGGTCGCCGCAGCCGCTAAGGACGCTCTTGAAAAGGGTCTTATAACTATGGAGGATATCGACAAGGCGGTGGGAAACGTCCTGTACGGCAGATTTCGTCTGGGCGAGTTTGACGAGAACCACCCATACAAGAACATGGACGTTGTTCCCGAAAGCGAGGAAAGCCGCGCAGTAAACCGCCGCGCCGCCATGGAGCAGGTGTGTCTGCTGAAAAACGACGGTATACTGCCTTTGGGTAAAAATACTAAAATTGCGCTTACG
>CAMWVO010000113.1 GCA_947177695.1 uncultured Clostridia bacterium | reverse complement strand
GCCCTGTAGGGAAACTCCGCGGTTTTCGTACCGAACATAAGCCCCAAGACGGTTTTGTTTCCGTAAGTGATTTTCAGCTTTGTGTGCGCTCCCCCCGAAAGGGGAACGATACCGTCAAGCCGCGCTCCCAGCATTGCAAACAGAGGCTTGGGATTTCCCTCTCCGCAGGGTTCGAGAGAAGAAAGTGAGGAAATTTCCTCCACCGTAAGCTCCTCGGGACGGAGCAGCTTGTCCGCGTGAAGCGCAAGTCTCGGCATGGTCGAAAATTCCTCCGCCGCATATTTTTGCAGGGCTTCGTTAAACGTGCCGATATTTTCTTTTTTAAGGGAGAACCCTCCCGCGCCGCTGTGTCCGCCGAATTTGGTCAGTACCTCCGAGCAGGCGGTGAGAGCCTTGTGTACCGAAAATCCCGCAACCGACCTTGCCGAGCCGCGTGCCTCGTCCCCGTCATCGGAAAGTATGAACACAGGCTTGCCGAAGCGTTCAACAAGCTTTGCCGCAACAATGCCGATAACGCCGTGATGCCAGCCCTCGCCGTACAGAAACAGCACCCTTTCGTTCAGTATATGAGGGTTTTCCGAAATGCTCCCGCGGATAGTCTCCATGATCGCCGCTTCGGTCTTTTTCCGCTCAGCGTTAAGAGAACCCAGACGCGCAGCCATTTCCGCGGCGGTATCGGGGTCTTCGCACAAAAGAAGCTCCACGGCCTCCGAAGCGGAGGCGAACCGTCCCGAAGCGTTTATCCTCGGAGCGATAGCAAACGCCGCCTGCATTGACGTAACGGGAGGCTTCACGGACGCCGCCTCCATAAGAGCCTGCAAGCCTGCGTTTTCGGTATTTTCAAGATATTTCAGACCGAGACGGACAATCTCGCGGTTTTCCCCCGCAAGAGGCACAATGTCCGCAACGGTGGCTATCGCCGCAAGGTCGGAGAACTGCTCCAGCGCGGAATCGTAGCTGCCGCCGTCCATAGCCGCAACCAGTTTAAGAGCAACGCCGCAGCCGCACAAGTCCTTGAACGGTGAAAGATCGTCGTTTCTATGGGGGTCTACCACAGCCGCCGCATCGGGAAGTATCTCTCCCGGCTGATGGTGGTCGGTGATGACAAGCTCAATGCCAAGCTCCTTTGCCAGAGCCACTTCGCTGACGGCGGAAATTCCGTTGTCCACAGTAACGATAAGCTCCGTGCCCTCCTCCACAAGACGCCTCAGAGCGTCCGCGCAAAGTCCGTAGCCCTCGCTGCGGTCGTTTATATAGTATCTGACGTCGCCGCCGATACATTCAATATATGAGTACAGCAAAGCCGTCGCGGTAATGCCGTCGCAGTCGTAGTCGCCGTAGACGCATATGCTTTTGCCGCCGTCCACAGCCGCCAGTATGGTATCCGCGGCTTCGCGCATATCCTTGATCAGAAACGGGTCGGAAAGCCTTTCGCCGCCGTCCTCGTCATTATCGGCGTTGAAGAAGCTTACAGCTTTTTCAATTGTATCTATCCCGCGGGAGACCAGAACCTCCGCGCATATCCCTGACAGTCCCCCCTGCCGCGAAAGAGCCTGCGCGGCGTTTCGGTCGGGATCGCCGATCGTCCATTTTTTCATTTACACTTCTGCCGTCTATGGCGGCTTCCTTTCCCAAAATACTTAAATGTTACATTACATTATACCATATTTACCCTCCAATAATCAAGTGTCCGCGAAAACATTTTCCGCAAAATAAAAAGCCGCGGGTTGGTTTTCGGTACTGCGCATAAAAAATTCCACAAAATCGGTCGATTTTTGTATATTAATGAGAAAATAAAATTAGTCATAAAATGTGCTTTTATTCTTTCGGAGCAATGCTATAATTATACTTGTGAGAAAAAACAAAAGAGAAAAAAGAAACAGGAGAGAAAATATGTCAGGATCCGATATCGTACTTATCGCTATCCAGGCGTTCGGAGGAGTTGCACTGTTCATTTACGGTATGCTTATGCTCAGCCGCGGTCTGGAAAAAATTTCGGGCGGAAAGCTTGAAAAGATACTTTCGGGACTTACCAACAACATCTTCAAAAGCGTTGCTCTCGGCGCGGTCGTTACCGCCGCTATCCAGAGCTCGGGCGCGACAACGGTAATCATCGTCGGCATGGTAAACGCTGGGATATTAAAGCTGTCCTCGGCGATCGGCGTTATAATGGGCGCGAATATCGGTACTACCGTTACGGGTCAGATACTCCGCCTCGGAGACCTTGAAAACAGCGCGAACGTGGGCTTTGCCTTAAAGCTGCTGACCCCCACATACCTTGCGCCGATAATCGCGGTAACGGGACTTGTCATCTATATGCTGACCAAAAGCGACATGAAAAAAAATATCGGCGAGGCTCTGGTGGGACTTGGCATCCTCTTCACGGGAATGCTCACCATGAGCGGAGCGGTCGCTCCAATGGCGGAGCTTGATGCTTTCAGAAAGCTTTTCTCCGCGCTGTCAAATCCTTTTCTGGGAATAATCGCGGGCGCTGCCGTAACGGCTCTGCTGCAAAGCTCATCGGCTTCGGTAGGTATCCTGCAAGCCATTTCCTCCACGGGCATACTTAAATTTTCCGCGGCGTTCCCTATCATTATGGGACAGAACATAGGCTCCTGCGTGACCTCCCTTATTTCCGCCGTGGGCGCGAATAAAAACGCAAAGCGGGCGGCTGTTGTCCACCTGTACTTCAATGTTATCGGCACTGTGGCGTTTCTGATCGTGGTTTACGCAATAAAAGCGACGATCGGCTTCCCCCGCTGGGACGAAACCATAGACATGGGCGGCATCGCAAATTTCCACACGCTTTTCAACGTGACCGTAACGCTTTGCTTCCTGCCCTTTACGAAGCTTCTTGAAAAGCTTGCCTGCATTACAATTCGGGACAAAAGCAGCGCGGAAGCCGAACAGGGCGGCGAGGAGATCATATTCAGCGCGCTGGACGAGCGTTTTCTCAAATCGCCGTCGCTTGCCATTCAGCAGGCGAACAACGCAGTCGTCACAATGGGACGTGTGGCTTTGCAGAACTTTACGGGAATGCGCAAGCTGTTCGGCAGAGGCGAGTTCAGCGAAAAGCTTATCGCCCGTCTTACCGACAACGAGGAGGCTCTCGACCGCATGGAGGACAAGCTCAACGCCTATCTTGTGAAGATAACCGAGTGTATCCTTACCGACTACGAGAACCGCCGTGTTACCGAGCTTCTGCACCTTACCTCCGAGTTTGAGCGTATCGGCGACTACGCCATGAACCTTATCGAAAACGCGGAAAAGCTTCACGACCTTGACGTTACCTTTTCGGACAGCGCGCTTCGGGAGCTTGGGGTTATCTCTGACGCGGTGGAGGAAATAATCGGCATGGCGGTGGATACGGTCAAAAACAACGACATCGGGCTTGCGTTCAAGATAGAGCCGCTGGAGGAAACTGTGGACTTTCTTAACGAAACGCTGAAAGCGCGGCATATCGAACGTCTTAAAAACGGCGAGTGCGTTGTGGAGAGCGGAGTGAATTTCCTCGATCTGCTTATCAATCTGGAGCGTATTTCCGACCACTGCTCAAACGTTGGTGTGTACGTTATCGGCGCGCAGAAAAACAAATCCGTGCTTAACCGCCACGAGTACATTCAGGCTCAGCACAAGAGCAGCGACAAGGAGTATATGGATCTTACCGAGCAGTACATGGCAAAATATGTGGTCTGAACGGATATAATTTCGACAATAACAGACATTATATAACATAAGTTATTTTATACCGCAGAAATAAATGCGTCCCCCCAAAAAGGCTGAGCCTTTATGCTTGCCGCCGTCTATAGTGATGGCGGCATAATTTTATTTCCGAGACGGAAATTTAGTTTTGGCATAAAGCTTGCATGAAATCGTACGCATTTATTTCTGCGGTATTTATTTGTTATCAGGAGAAGTTTCCGAGGTATCCGTTTCACTGATTTCCGAGCCTTTCTTTTTTTTCTTATAGAAATAATACCATATGCTCGAAGCTGCCGCAAAGAAAATTTCCACCACCACGGACATCCAGAATTTCGGCGAGGCGGGGTTATCCACATTCGCGCCCATAAGGGTTGTCGTAATAATTCCCGGGAATATCCCCAAAAACGAACCCAGCATATATTTCCACAGCCCGAAGCCCGTCGAACCGAGAAACATACTTACCAAGTCGCAGGGCAGCACGTTTATTACCCTTAAAAAATAGGCGATGAAAAGCTCGTTGTCCGATTTCAGCTCGCGAAGCTTCGAGGCGTTTTTGTGCTTGTTTATCAGCCCCTCCACGAACTCCCTTTCGGCAAATCGTCCTATGGCGTAGGGGACGAGTATCATCACCGCGACCCCCGCGCAGTTCACAAGCACGGCGGACAAAAATGTGGGGAAAATGCTTCCCGAAGCGGCTATAAGAATGAGCATGGGGAAAAATATCGACAGGGATTTCAGCGCGAAAAGTCCCAGCATAACAAGTGCCGCAAGCCACAGGTTTTCGGGGGTAAATTCAAGTATATGCTCGATAGTCACTCCTCTGAAAAATTTCAGATACAGCAGCGCGCATACAGCCACCATTACCAGGGGGGCTAACTGAACGACGCGTTTTATAACTGCTGTTATTTTTCCTTTCATGTTGTTTTTTACACTTCCTTTGCGGAATTATTCCGACTTATTTCGGCGGCTTTTTGCACAGACGTGTATAAAGCGCCTTTTTCTGTTTATGTTACGTGCGTTATATAACGTTCAAAATTTTACATAAGCGGGGCGAAAAGTCTCAGAATGTGTCCCGCTATGCGCTTGAAAGGATTAAACTTTTTGCAGTCCTCAATGGTGACCTGCATACACCTTTTCAAAGTGTTCTGCACGTCCTGCTCCACCTGTTCAACAACCGGGTGTCTGTAGAAATATGAAGCGCATTCGAAATGCAGGAACAGGCTGCGGTAATCCAGATTTATCGAACCCACAACGGCTCTTGTATCGTCGCTGACAAAGCATTTCGCGTGGACAAATCCCGGTGTATATTCGTATATCTTGACCCCCGCGCGGATAAGCTCCGCGTAGTATGAGCGGGCAAGCAGGTAAGCGTAAACCTTGTCGGGGATATGGGGCATGATGATGATAACGTCCACGCCCCGCTTTGCCGCGTAGGTCAGCGCGCCCACCATCTCGTTGTCCAGAATAAGATAGGGCGTCATTATGTGGACGTACCGCTCGGCTCTGTTGAGTATGTCCAGATAGACGATCTGTCCCACGTTTTCGTTGTCCAGCGGACTGTCGCCGTAGGGAAGCACAAAGCCGTCCGTTGGCAGGTCATTCTCCCGAAGCTGAGGGAAGTCGCTTTTGATATAGTTTGCGTAATCGTCCTCGGTACTCTCGCTGATATTCCAGTTTTGCAGGAACATTATGGTAAATCCCGCGGCAGCTTCGCCTTTGAGCATAACGGCGGTGTCCTTCCAGTGACCGTAGTACTCAACCTTGTTGATGTACTCGTCGGCAAGATTAACGCCGCCCGTAAAGGCAGTATGACCGTCCACAACGAGAATTTTTCTGTGGTCGCGGTTGTTCTGAACTGTGGAAAGCACAGGCTTTATGGGCGAGAACATTTTGCACTTTATGCCCATGGCTTCAAGCTTTTTGGGGTAGCTGTAGGGCACCAGCATAAGGCTGCACATTCCATCGTACATGAAGCGGACGTCCACGCCCTCAGCCGCTTTTCTTGCGAGTATTTCAAGAATAGTATTCCACATCACGCCCCGCTCGACGATAAAATACTCCATAAAAATAAATTCCTCGGCGGCTTCAAGCTCGCGTACCATTGAAGCGAAAGCGTCCTCGCCGAGAGGATAATATTCGGCGTAAGTGTTTCTCCATATAGGATACCCCGCGTAGGTCTTCATATAGACGGCAAGATTTTTTTCCTTGACGCTTATTTTTTCAAGCTCGTCCAGCGTGTCCTTATTTTGGGGTATAAACGGCGACGTCTTGTCGATAAGCTTCAGCAGCCTGTTGTTCATGATGTGAGTGCCAAGCTCCAGCTTTGCAAACAAGTAGGTTACAGTGCCGAAAACGGGGATTATGAGAACAGGCACTACCCATGCCAGCTTGTAGTACGGGTTGGTGTTGTCGTTGATTATCCACACAAGTACGACAAGCGAGAGAAGCATCGAGGCGATGGAGAAGTAAACAAAGCGGTCGCTGAAAAAATTCAGAGCGGAAACAATGAAAGCAATCTGAAGCAGAAGTCCGAAAACTACGATCATTGTCCTGCCGAAAATAATTTTAAACAGACTTTTTAATTTTCTTTTTATGGGTATCTCTTCCTTTCGGGGGTTTTTCTTTATTTTAGCACCATGGGGAAAACTTGTCAAGATGTGGTGCAGAACATGGCGGTAGGATAAATTTTGATTTAACGCACTAACTGTCGGGACGCTTCGGCGGCGCAGCCGCCGACTCAAAAAAGTTCGCCAG
>CAMWVO010000112.1 GCA_947177695.1 uncultured Clostridia bacterium | reverse complement strand
GGCGACCAAAGGCTCCGCCTCTGGACTTCGCGAGCTGGGCTCAGCTCGACCAGCTTTAGTCGGCGGCTTTGCCGCCTGAGTTTTATTTTACTCTTTATTGAGCTTCTTTCCAAGCTCCGCGATCTCGAGCTTGTTAAGCTGCTTCTCCAGCTTTTCTATTCTCACTAAGTGAGCGCAAAGCTCCTGCGCAACGGGGTCGGGAACGTGTATCTGATCCAGCTCTCCGCACACGTCAACCTTTTTTCCTCCACGTCTGACTATCCTTGCGGGGACGCCCACCGCCGTACAGTTTGGCGGGACTTCCTCCAGCACCACGGCGTTTGCGGCGATCTTGGAATTGTCCCCTACCTTAAAGGGACCCAGCACTCTCGCGCCTGCGCCTACCATAACGTTGTTTCCCAGCGTAGGGTGACGCTTGCCTTTGTCCTTTCCCGTACCGCCCAAGGTAACGCCCTGATACACCAGACAGTTGTCGCCTATCTCGGTGGTCTCGCCTATGACCACTCCCGAGCCGTGGTCGATAAAAAATCCCTTGCCTATCTTTGCTCCCGGGTGTATCTCGATACCCGTCAGCAGTCTGGCAAACTGGGAAATGCATCTTGCCACAGTGTAAAGTCTGCGGACGTAAAACCAGTGAGCTACTCTGTACATCAGCACTGCGTGCAGACCCGAATAGGTCAGCAGTATCTCCGCCGTGCTGCGGGCGGCAGGGTCCCGTTTTTTTACGGATTCTATGTCGGACTGTATATGCTCCAGAAATGTCTCTTTCATTCGGAAAAATTCTCCTTTCAAATATGTGAAACAAAAAGCCGCCTCCGCGGGACATTGTCCCATGAAGGCGGCGTAAACCGCGGTTCCACTTCAAGTTTCGCTCTCGGTCCTTTAACGGGGACAAGCCGCGGGTCTATACGCAAAGCGTCTTTATGGAGACGCTTCTTCCCGACCCGAGCCGGCAGCCGCACTTCGCAAACGCTCCGCCGCGCCGTTCCACCAAACCGACGCTCTCTGTGGGCTTCCGCATAAGCTACTCTGACTGATATGCCTTTATAATATTAACATGATTTATTATACCACACCGCAAAGAAAATTGCAACAACTTTTTCGGCAGCGATCAATATGTTGTCTCGGTGATCTCAAGGTCGGCAATGAAATCATAGAACGCCGCGCTCTGCTCCTCCCAGTTTGCCTCGGCGGTATCGAACATTATCGCGTAAGCGTCCTGATTGGAATAAAAGTAGTAGGCGATACCCTTGTATCTGCCCCGCTCGCTTTTTTCCTCCTGACCGTCAGCACCGCTGACAAATTCGTACTGAATGACTTCATAGTCGTATTTGACAGTATCGAAGCCAAGGAAGGTGATATTTTCCGGTTCGCCGTAAAGGGTGTCGCAGGCGGCGGTGATGTTTGCCACCTTCATGACCGCGCACGCCTGATCAGCCCAGACCGCCAGATCCTGAAGATCTTCCTTATAATTATATGCACGGATAACGATTTTTGACTTTCCGTTGGCGAAAAGCTTTCCCTGGGCTTCCTTTTCGTAGCCGCTCATTTTGTAGCCTCCCTTAAGGGAATCTTCGGGAGATTTTGGATTGATCTTGTCTATGGCGTATTCGTCTCCATCTGTAATGGGACGTGTCTCGGTGTTCATTTCTTCGACAAGCCCGTCTCCTATGTCGGTAACGGCAGGGGCTGCATTTGCTGAGCCGCCGGCAGCGTCAGCCGAGGTCTGAGCGGAACTGTCCGAGCCGTCCGCGGGCTTGCAGCCCGCAAGCACAGCGGCTGCGGCGAAAGCGCATATCAGTGCAGCAAGCTTTCTTTTATTGTTTCTTTTCATTTTGTATACATCCTTTCTCTTTTGTTTTGCCTGTTTTTCTGATCGTTATTCGGAGTCTGACGGCTCATCGGAGCCGTCTATGTCGATAAGCTTATATCTTTCTTCCAGATGATGCTCCGCAAGGGACAGAGTCATGGTGCAAAAGCGTTCGGGGCGGATCGAAAACTTTGAACCGCTCATAACGATCTGCTTGTCCATTCCCACCGAGCCGAGGGTTATGCTGCATGAATAGCCGTCCTCAAGCTCGCTTCTGGTAAATTCCGCGCCGTATTTTTCGCACAGTACGCTGCAAAGGTAGTTGAAATAAAGCTTGCTTCCCCGTTTGTCCCGTTCAAATTTCGAGGGTATGTTCTCTTTGCCCGAACGGTTCACGCTTTTTACCGTGATGGTAACTCTTCCCGTGCTTTTGAGATCGTCGGTCTTGACGCTTTTGCAGTTAAATACAAGCTCGTCGGGGAAAAGCTTTCCGCAGCAGCATTCAAGAGCCATGTCCGATAATATTGTCTCAAAAACGCTGCGGTTCATTCGGGTGTAAATTCCCTTTTCTGAGGTATAGGATACCCTTACGGATTTTCCCAGCGCCCGCTTTGCGTCGGAGACAGCCTGAGCTATTTCGTCGGCAACGCATATGGTAACGTCGTCGCAGCTTGGGTCGAGGACGTAGTAAAGCTGTTCGGGATTTATAACCTCCCGCAGTATCAGCATAAGACCTTTATTAATAGTATTGAGCTGATTTGCCACCTCTCCGCAGCCCGCGCCGAAAACCGCAGCGGCAGCGTCTATCTCGTCGGCGGAAACAGCTATCATTCCCACCGACTCGCGTATTCTCGCGCACAGGTAGGTCATGTATGCCTTGACGTGGGGAGAAGCAAGAAGCGTTTTTATATCGTCGCTTCCGATATGCTCAATGATGTAGAACACGGAAGCGTCCTCCGCGCTTTTCGATCTGAGAACGTTCAGGCGGTGGATAGTCTCGTCCTCGGTAAAGAAAACCGCGCCGCAGGCGGGAACGCCTTTTTCAAACAGCACCGAAGCGTTGTCGCAGGAAAGCGGTCCGCGGTATGATTCCGCGTGGGAATTTCTCCAGAGAACGTTAAGCTTTTCGTCGGTTATTGCGGTGGGGATACCCGCAGTGCCGTAGATCTGTTTGATCAGGGTAAATAAATCGGTTGTCATAATTTTGTTGTCCTTTCGTTTTTTGTTATTTTAAAAAGCGTGACCTTTTCCGCATATCCGCGGAAGCGCGCTGTCTGAGTTATTATGCTATAGTTATTATATCACAATTTATTGGATTTTGCGATAGGTTTTTCAAAATATTATAATTTTTTTCTTATTTCAACACATTTTTTTCACTCCTGTGTCTTTACCGCATATTGCTGTTATGGGTCTGTAATTTTTTACCGAAACTGTAATCAAGCTGTAATTTGACCGCCGTTGAATCGTAATCTTTATTATGTTAAAATTTTATTAAGAGGAAACCATACACCGAAAAAAAAGGAGAGTTTGCCTGTGAGAATAAAAACATCCGCTTTGATATCAGCCGCGGCAATGCTTGTAACGGCAGTTCCGCTGACCTCCTGCGGGGTAAGCGTTCACGGGGACTATTACGAGACCTACCGCGAGACGGAGGGTCTTACCGAAAGTCTGACCGAGCCCGAACCCGAACCAAACTTCGAGCAGGAATTTTACTATACCCAAGACGCAGACCTTGCGGTGTTTCTTCCTATTCTAAAAAGGGAGAAGCATGACGCCGAGCTTGAGGACAGGCTCAGACCCTATATGGAGAAAATAATTTCCGCAGAGTATCTGCTGGGTTACGCCATTTTCAGCGAATATTATGACTCCGGGATATTTGCCGAGGAGCATTCGTTCAGTCCCGACAGTATCTATACGCGCACAAGGATACGCAGCGATCTCGGCACGAACAGGGAACAGCTTCTGAACTTTTTCGGCACGGTCTATACAGACGACTATATAAATAGTATATGCGAAAATACGTCGCTGGAGGAAGTACTTTTCGGCAGCAAACCGTCTTTGGACAGAAACCCGTATACATACACAGATGATGAGCCGCTTTTTACCGAGCGGGAGGACGGTGTGTACCGTCTTGTCGTTTTGGGAGCAAAGGGCATGAACAGCTATAACACGGCGGATCTCGACGTGCGCTTTTTCGACGGGAAAACCGCCGAAGTGGGCATTCTGTATCATCACTCCTACGGCATAGGTTATGAGATATTTTTCCTCAGACACGACGAGGGTCGGGGCTGGCGGCTTGATTCCCGCGGAAAAAATTATATTGTGATAAGTCATTCCCCGCCTCAGATGGCTAACTATGACAATGTTCATTTTGAAATAGCCAAGCTTGACATGAGAGCGGGTCGCATACCAAGTGTGGAGTTTGTTTTCGAGTATTTTAACGAGACAGCGAAGGACGGCTTCATAGAACAGGACGGAGTAAAATATTACCGAGTTAAAAATAATTTTCCCATAGAGGATATGCGGAAAATTTTTTCCGCGCACATAAGCGAATACAAATGGGAATGGAGCAACGAAGCGGAGGATTTTGTTATGACGGACGAGCCGCTTTTGCAGCCCTGCATTGACAAATACATAAACGAAGTTTACGCCGAATTTGACGGCGTGCTGTACCGCCGAGAGGACGCTCCCGTGTACGAGATAGATCATCCCGACTATAACGGCAGAGAGTTTGTTTCGGCGCAGGTAAGCACGCCCGCTCTGGGGGAGGACGAGATCATGTCGGTGTTTATCTGCGGCGGCGGAGAGACTGCCATGTTTCTCTCGGACGGAACGCTTGTTACCGATATCCCGCTGAAAGAAAAGGAGGGTTAAACCTTTTTCGCCGCAGACAGGACAAAACAGGAATATTTTACATTCCTCACGGCATACTATATACTCAGAGACGATCTGTGAGAGGAGGAGTATGCCATGCTTTCCAAAGGTTACCGAAACGGCGGCAGGAGAAACCAAAGCCGCAGACCTGCTTTTGCGGGACTTGCCGTTTTCGCTTCCGCGGCGGCGGGGGTACTCCTGTTTGCCCTGCCTGTTTTAGGCGGAGCATCCTCGGCTTCCTATGCGGCGTTTACGGCGGCAAAAGCCTCCGCGATGCTTTCGGTGGGGGACGTTTTCCCCGTCTCCGAACGCTCCGCGGAACAGTTCGGGCAGACCGAACAGTCCTCCGATGAAAACATTTCCGCGGACAAGCCTGTCGAGGGACTTCCCAAGGAGGAAAGCCGCTCCGCGCTTTTTACCGTGGACGACAGCGAAATGCTCTCATGGGGAGAGCTTGAGATGCCGAACAGCTCCGACGAGGAAAGATTTGTCCCCGACGAAAAGCCGGACGCAGGTCCCAAGCCATATCCCGAAAGCCTTGAAAATCACGACGGAACAATAACCTCCATGACCTACGGCTATATGAAAGGCGAAGCCTATGTTGACCTTGACATTGCGGGACAGGTAAGAAACGTCACAAGCGTTTCCAATAAGCGCGTGCTGGAGGAAAGCCGTCTGCTGCCCGATTTTGCAATAGAAAAGTCGCAGGAGCCCCAGGTGCTGATAATGCACACCCACGCAACGGAAAGCTACGAGCCTTACGAAAGGGATTTCTACGACGCAAGCTTTAATTCCCGCACAACCGACAGGTCAATGAACATGGCTGCCGTGGGTGACAGGATAGCCGAACAGCTTGAAGCCGCAGGAATAGGCGTTATCCACGACACCACCCTGCACGACTACCCGTCCTATAACGGAAGCTACGACCTGAGCCGCGAGACCGTGCAGAAATATCTTGAAGAGTACCCCTCCATAAAGGTGGTGCTGGATATCCACCGCGACGCCATAGAGCGGGAAAGCGGCGAAAGGATAGCTCCCGTTGCGGCTGTTGACGGGAAAAATGCGGCTCAGGTAATGATAATCTGCGGCTGCGACGACGGCACGATGAATATGCCCGACTGCATGAAAAATCTGCGCTTTGCCTGTATGCTCCAGCGGCAGATGGAAAGCGACCATCCGGGACTTACACGCCCCGTACTGTTCGATTACCGCAAATATAATCAGGATCTGACCACAGGTTCAATACTTATTGAAATGGGCGGACACGCCAACAGCATAGAGCAAGCCGAATACAGCGGCGAGCTTGTGGGGAAATCCCTTGCGAAATGTCTTTCGGAGCTTACATAGACATTCTTTTTCGGGCAGCCATAGAAGCTGCCGCTGCAAAATCGGTACAGATAAAATATTGCCGCATGGAAGTGTTAAAATGGAAAATCCCTTTGTATTCAGAATAAGAATGAGCAGAGCCGCCGCACGCCGGCGCAGGCTGCTGCTTGCCGTTACCGCAGCGGCGCTGCTTACCGTCTTTGCGGCGGGATATATTTCTGTCTATGTCAATTCCTACAATATCCTCCACGCTGCGCCTATGGAGGTGTTCAGCCTTTACCGCACCTCGGAGGGGGTGGAGGTCATTTTCCTCGGCAGGCTTTTCACTCTTCCTGGACTGTAACGCATCTGCTTTGGCATAATATTATAAATTTTGATTTAGCGCACTAACTGTCGGAACGCTCAGGCGGCGAAGCCGCCGACTCAAAAAAGTTCGCCAGCCTTTCA
>CAMWVO010000111.1 GCA_947177695.1 uncultured Clostridia bacterium | reverse complement strand
CATTGTCAAATCGTCGCTGTAGCCTTTTTCTTTGACAGACAGTTCCTTTGCCGAATTTATAAGAGTGTCAACGCTTTCAGACAAGTTGCCGGTATCAATATTTTCCCCGATAAATTCCGGACTGATATTATCGCTTACGCCGTCGCAGCAAAGCACAATAATGTCACCCTCGGAAAGCATGATTTCCTCCGACGAATAGGACGGCACAACCGCTGGAATAAAGCTGTCAAACATGGACCACATATGCTCGGGTAGCCTGTGTACCGCTTCTTCAAGCTGTTCCTCGGAAAAAAATCCCATGTCAATCAAATTCTGATATGTTTTCTTTGGCTTTGCAATTCTGACAGCGGTATTATTGTGCAGAAAATATGCGGGAGAATCCCCTGTTGCGGCAACATATGCAGTATTGCCGCAGACCACGCAGATAACAAGCGTTCCGAAAACAAGGCTTTTTCTGCTTTGGGACACTTCAATAAGCTTGTTGTTTATCTGCCAAATTATTTTATCGAGATAGTCTTTTGCCGACACCCCCGACGAGGAAAAGGGATTATTTTTTATCGTTTCGGCGCAAATCTGTGACATAATGACCTTGCCCTCTTTGCCTGCTCCAGAAGCGCCGTCGGAAAGCATGAAAACCGTATTATCGGGAGAAATATAAAAGGAATCGCCGTTTATGCCGCTTGTTCCCACAAGGCTGTTTCCGTAACATAATGACATTCAAATTTGCTCCTCCGTTTAGAACCTGAAATCCCTGCTGCCCTGCTCAATTTTTGCAAGATTATCCACAACAATACCCCGAACCTTTTCATTGGGAACGTTCTTTATCTCGCTTTCGATAAGCTTATCGCCAACCTCGCGGGTATCGGGCTTTGCGTAGTCCATAAGGTACTCTTTAAGGGTCATAAGAGCGTTGGGGTGACAGCAGTTCTGTATCTGACCGTTTTTGCAAAGGGACATAAACCTGTCTCCGGTTCTTCCCTCACGGTAGCAAGCTGTACAAAAGCTGGGTATATAGCCAAGCTTCATAAGCCAGTGAACGACTTCGTCCAGAGAACGCTGATCGGACACGTCAAACTGCTCGGTATCGTGGGGTCTTTCTTCGGGTGTATAACCCGCATATCCGCCCACGGAAGTTCTCGAACCGCCCGAAATCTGGGAAATACCAAGGCTCAATGCCTTTTCGCGGCAAGCTTCGCTCTCACGGGTGGAAATTATCATTCCCGTGTAAGGTACTGCAATTCTTATGCAGGCAATAAGCTTTGCAAAGGTATCGTCGTCAATGCCGTTGTCAAACGCACCCGGGTCGATGTCGTCCGCCTTTTTAACGCGGGGAACGCTGATAGTGTGAGGTCCTACACCGTGAACGGCTTCAAGATGTTCCGCATGCATAAGAAGTCCCGCAAATTCGTAGCGGTACAATTCCAGACCGAACAGTACGCCCAGTCCCACGTCGTCGATACCGCCCTCCATCGCTCTGTCCATAGCCTCGGTGTGGTATGCGTAATCGTGCTTGGGTCCTGCCGGGTGAAGCTTTTCATAGCTTTCCTTGTGGTAGGTCTCCTGGAACAGGATATATGTACCGATACCTGCGTCCTTGAGCTTGCGGTAATTTTCAACGGTGGTTGCGGCAATGTTTACATTTACGCGGCGGATTGCTCCGTTTTTGTGCTTGATGTCATAGATAGTCTTAATGCTTTCGAGGACGTACTCAATGGGATTGTTCACAGGGTCTTCGCCGGTTTCAAGAGCAAGACGCTTGTGCCCCATATCCTGCAAAGCGATAACTTCCTGACGGATCTCCTCCTGTGTAAGCTTTTTGCGGGCGATATGCTTGTTCTGACAGTGGTAGGGACAGTACACGCAGCTGTTTATGCAGTAGTTGGAAAGATACAGCGGCGCGAACATTACGATACGGTTGCCGTAAAAATCCTTTTTGATCTGACGTGCAAGCTCGAAAATGCGCTCGTTTCTGTCCGCAAGTGTGCAGTCCAGCAGAACCGCCGCTTCACGGTGGGAAAGTCCCTTGCGCTTTTCGGCTTTCTCGATAATGCTGTCGATAAGCTCGGCGTTGTCCTTGTTTTTTTCGGCATATTCGAGAGTTTCAAGTATCTCGGCGTTGTCGATAAATTCCTCTGCTTTAAGTGAATTTGGATTGTACATAGTTCATTTTCCTTTCGTATTTTTATATTTCGTAGGGGACGGGTTTCACGTCCCGTAATAACCGTTAATTTTATTTTGCGGGCGGGAAAACCCAGCTACTACAGTATTATTCCTTGAAATCTCCTCTTGCGGAGACAAGCTTATAGCCGATAGATTCCATTCGCCGTCCCAGACAGGCTATGCACTCGGCGGCTTCGTCACCCGTGCATATTTTGTTGTCGTACAGCAGATATTTTTTTCGCACGTCCTGCGGTGAAAGGTTTGGCATGACCACGTTTGCTCCTGCCAAAATTCCCATTTCCCTGCCCTTTGGGTGGATAGTTCCCAAAGCTGTGGTTGCGGGAAGAAGCACGTTCGGCAAAATCAGACGTATCATTCCCAATAGCAGTAACGTCGTTTCCAAACTGCCCTGTTTTTCCTCCGCAAAAGGCGTGTCATGGTGCGGGACAAATGGACCTATTCCCACCATATGAGGCTGTAAATCGTGAATGTACAGCAAGTCCTCCGCAAGATTTTCCGCCGTTTGATATGGCGAACCCACCATAAACCCGCAGCCTGTCTGGAAACCAAGCTCCTTTAGGTCGGCAAGACATCTCATGCGGTTTTCAAGGGAAAGCTCTTTCGGGTGGAGTTTTCCATAGTGTTCGCTGTTTGCGGTCTCGTGCCGAAGCAGATACCTGTCCGCGCCTGCATTGCGGAACTTTTCGTAGCTTTCACGGGACTTTTCACCAATAGAAAGCGTTACCGCGCAGTCGGGGAATTTTTCCTTTATCCGTGAAACAATGCTGACGATTTTATCGTCGGTGTAGAAGCCGTCCTCGCCGCCTTGCAGTACAAAGGTGCGGAAACCCAATCCGTACCCCGTTTCGCAGCAGTCAAGAATTTGTTCCTCGGCAAGACGGTATCTCTCCGCACCCTTTGCGCTTCGTCGTATACCGCAGTAAAGACAGTCGTTTTTGCAGTAATTGGTAAATTCTATCAGCCCGCGCATATAAACGTCTTTGCCGTAGATAGTCTCTCGGACGGCTCGTGCCTTTGCAAAAAGGTACTCGTCAGTTTCGGGAGTGCGTCCCGAAATAATTTCCGCAAGCTCACTTTTGGACAGGATATGCTCCCTTTCAAGCTTGTCGATAAGTTCGGTTATCCTGCTCATTTCGCCTCACCTAATCTGGAATAAATTGTCTTTGCAGTAACTCCGTCTATCATACCAAGCTTTCCCGAAAGCGCGCTGATAACGTCCTGAGGAGCGTCCAAAGCCACGCTTATTATGGATACGCCTTTTTTCTCGTAGGGTATCCCCATTCTGCCGATTATGTACTTGCTGTACTCGTGGAGCAGTCCGTTAAGCTTTTCGACCGAGTTGAGATTTTCCACAACAATGCCGATAAGCGCAACTCTTGTTTCCATTTATAAAAGTATCCCCTTTCCAAAATATAGAAAAAGCCCGCTGCACATACTGACAGCGGGCATAATTATCACGTATTGCATCGCCTTTCTCCGCAGGAAAAAACCTTTGGAAGTCAGTACAGATATAATTTTAAGTGTTTGCGGTAAGACGTATCTGTCCGCTTACAAATTAATTATAGCATACTTTTTTTAAAATTGCAATAGGGAAATAAAAAATGTTGCAGGTACGGAAATTTACCCTCCGCAGACATTTGTTAAATCCCTCGGAACAAAAACAATGTACTTACGTGTGCGGCGGCGCAGATATTTTTCTTTTCATAAATATGATCTCTGAAAATACCCTTGATATGCTCCTCCTCTATCTCCGCTTTTTTTATGGAATTTTCCTGAAGCGCTTTTCTGTAGCGGACAAGCTTTGCGTTCCTGTACTTTTGCAGGGCGTAAAAACGCTTCCGCTCCATACTGCGCCGCTCCTCGACAGTCATGGTCTGGGTGGGGATATCGCTCCAGTGTTCGGAGTGAGTTTCCTCCTTTGACGCTCCTATGAAATACGCGGAGTAGTGCTTTTCGCCCGATCTGACGCAGCTGTTTGAGTATGAGCCTGACTTTATCAGGTCAAGCACCCATTTTTCGTATTCGGGATCGTTTTTCATGGCTTCAAAGCCCTCATCGGAAATAAACACGGCGGTATAGCCGCCCCCTCGGTGAGGCCCCGACGTAAGCTTGGAAATTTTCGATTGAATATAAAGCTGATATTCAGTCATAGACATATTTTCAGTGTCCGGTCTGTCCGTGCTTCCTGTTCGGGACATTACCAGCCTGTCGGTCTTTGATGCGGATTCCGCTTCTTTTTTCAGCGTTTCCGCAAAGCCCGACGAATTATTTTTACCGCTTTTGCGGGAGTATCCCGTTCTTGCCGCTGACGGCGCAGATGTACCGGAAATATTCATAATCATACCCCTTTTCAGAAGCTGTGTGATTTTACAGCTATATATTATATATCGGCATTTTATCGGAAATCTTTAGAGATGTTTGAAAATTGATTTTATTTGACATTTACGTACTTTGTATGGTATAATTATCTATCCGAAGTTTACCTTTGCCGCCGTACTTTGACTGCAAGGGAGTACTCTCCCGAAACGGGAAACAGCTTTAGTATAAAGACCGCACGAAAGGCTGAGCCTTTGCACTTGCCGCCGTCTGCAGCGGGCGGACGTACTGTTCTCCCGAGACGTGAAATAGTTTTAGTATAGAGATCACACGAAAGGAATGATCTTATCCTATGTCGAAAATAATTATACTTGCCGATCTGCACGGAAATATTACCGCTGCGGAGGCAATGGAAAATGAAATAAATGCGGTTTCCCCCGACGAGGTATGGTTTCTGGGGGACGCGGTGGGGAAAGGTCCCAACAGCGCGGAGACCTGCGACTGGGTGCGTAAAAACTGTTCCCGCTTTGTGGGCGGCAACTGGGATTACTGGGTGTCCGACCGAAACAATACTTTTAAAGGCAACGATTTTTACCAGAAGCAGATAGGCGATGAACGCATGGAATGGCTTGCCGCTCTTCCTGCCGAGGACGAAGCCGTTATCAGCGGCATACACTTCCGCCTGTTCCACGGCAGACCTGCCGCAAACCTTGTTCAGGGCTGGGACAGCGACGACTATATGTCCGAATTTTTTGAAGCAAACGGAAAAATCTACGGCGGTATAATCTGCGCGGACAGTCACCGTCCGTTTATACGTTCCACACATTCGGGATATGCGGTAAATACGGGAAGTATCGGCAATAATCTCGGAGTACCGAAAGCTCACGCCCTGCTTGTGGAGGGAGAGCTTGACTGTCCCGAACCCGCTCCTCTGCGAATGACGATATTGAGCGTGCCATATGACAACGAGGCGGCTGCGGAAATTGCCCGCCGTACCGAGGGGCTGCCCTCTAAGGAAGCTTATATCAACGAAATTCTTACGGGGGTATATTCACGATAACGGCAGACGATTTGCACGTCCAAAAAAATTCAGAAGAAAGGAATTTATAAAGATATGGAAAAGGGACGTATCATATTTCTGAACGGCGTGACAAGCAGCGGCAAGACCTCAATAGTAGAAGCCCTGCAGGAACGTGAGGATATATTTTTTTACGTTGTGGCAAACGATTTGTTTCAGGAAATCGTGGGAGACAAATATCTGCGGGAAAATTACTGGAAATATCTAAGCGAGGCAATAATCATGATGTACCACACCGCAAAGCTGTATTCGGATATGGGAAAAAACGTGCTTATCGACGGGATACTGGTGGAGCGGGAGGAAATAAAGCCCCACTATCGGCAGCTTCTGGAAATACTTAAAGACAATCCTTTAGACATAGTTGAGGTTTTGTGTCCTCTTGAAATTTGCAGGCAAAGAAATATTGAACGGGGCGACAGATACGAAACTCAATCGGAGGAACAGCACGAATTAATGGCGGAAAATATCAAGTACAGCGTAAAGGTCGATACAAGCAAAAACAGTCCCTCCGAATGTGCGGATATTATTGTGAGTGCGCTGTTCTGATTTGCGGCGGAAAGGAATTTTTTTAATGATAAAAGCTGTTTTTACCGACTTTTACGGCACTCTTGTACACGAGGACGGCGAAGTCATAGAAAAAATCTGCAATGAGATTTTCAGCACGGGAAACGCAGAAAGCAAGTCTCAAATAGGCTCGTACTGGTGGCAGGAATTTCAGAACTCCTTTATGAATTCATTCGGCGATAGCTTCAAGCCACAAAGGGAGCTTGAACACCTGTCGCTTGTCAAAACAGCAGAAAAATTCCACTCCCCTGCAAATGTTGAAAAATTGAGTGAAATGATGTTTGAACATTGGGTCAAGCCTCCCGTATTTGAGGATACGGACCAATTTTTTGAAATGTGTCCCGTCCCGGTTTATATTGTGTCAAACATTGACAGGGCGGATATATTGGCGG
>CAMWVO010000110.1 GCA_947177695.1 uncultured Clostridia bacterium | reverse complement strand
CGGCGGCTTCGCCGCCGAAACGTCCCGACAGTTAGTCTTGTAAATCAAAATTTATATGCGTTTTTCAGTGACAATCCTCGCAGTCGCCTATCTCTCCCACAATAGGCACGGGGTCTATGCCCTGCCGCCTGTAGTAATCGGAAAGCGCCGACTTCATCGCCTGTTCCGCCAGAACGGAGCAGTGCAGCTTCTGGGGAGGAAGTCCCTCCAGAGCCTCGACAACCGCCTTGTTTGTGACCTTTAGCGCGTCGTCAATAGTCTTGCCCTTTATCATTTCCGTGGCAATTGAGGAAGTCGCAACAGCCGCGCCGCAGCCGAAAGTCTTGAATTTAACATCGGTAATAACTCCGCCGTCCACCTTAATGTACATCTTCATAATATCTCCGCATTTGGCGTTGCCTACCTCGCCGATACCGTCGGCGTCCTCGATCTCTCCCACGTTTCTGGGATTTGCAAAATGATCCATGACCTTATCGCTGTAAAGCATATTAACACTCCTTTTCTTATTCAAGCGGGGAAACAAACTTCATTGCCTTTTTAATATTCTCCCTGCCTTTTAAAATATCCTCCCACAGCGGGGACATGGCGCGTATCCTTTCCACCACCTTTGGAACGGTATCAAGGATATAGTCTATGTCCTCGTCGGTTGTCTCATCGGAAATGGAAAGCCTCATCGAGCCGTGAGCGACCTCGTGGGGAAGCCCCAGCGCAAGCAGAACGTGGGACGGGTCGAGAGAACCCGACGTACACGCCGAACCGCTTGAAGCACATATTCCGTTAGCGTCCAGCAGAAGCAGCAGGGATTCGCCCTCAACGCCGAGGAACGATATATTCACATTGCCGCAAAGCCTGTTCGTCATGTCGCCGTTAAGACGGCAGCAGGGTATTTTGGTTATGCCGCCGATAAGCCTGTCCCGCATTTCCGCGACCCTTGTCGCCTTTTCGGGAATATTTTCGCACGCCGCCGTGACAGCCTCGGCAAGTCCCATAATGGCGGGGACGTTCTCCGTACCAGCGCGTCTGCCCCGCTCCTGTGCGCCGCCGAAAATAAGGTTCGTCATGGGTACGCCCTTTCTCACGTAAAGGAAGCCTATACCCTTTTGTGCGTGAATTTTATGTCCCGAACAGGACATAAGGTCTATATTCTGCTCCCTCACATTTATGGGGATATTTCCCATCGCCTGAACCGCATCGGTGTGGAACAGAACTCCCTTTTCGCGGCAGACCTCGCCGATCTCCCTAATTGGCATTATCGTGCCTATCTCGTTGTTTGCGTACATTACCGAAACTATCGCAGTATCTTCGCGTATCGCGTTCCTGACCTGTTCAGCGGTGACAAATCCGTTTTCGTCAGCGGGAAGATATGTCACCTCGCAGCCCTGCTTTTCCAGAAACTCGCAGGTGTGCAGAACGGCGTGATGCTCAATGTTCGTGGTGATGATATGCTTTTTTCCCTTTGCGCCCATTCTCAGCACGGCGGAGCGTATCGCCCAGTTGTCGGCTTCCGAGCCGCCGCTTGTAAAAAATATTTCGCTTGGAGAGCAGCCTATTGCGTCCGCAATTTTTTCACGGGCTGTTGTGATAGCTTTTTCGGCGTCCCGACCCAGCTTATAGATACTGGAGGGATTGCCGAACTGTTCGGTCATATACGGCAGCATAGCTTCCAGTACCCGCTTTGAAACGGCGGTGGTTGCGGCGTTGTCCGCATATATAAATCGTTTTTCCATAAATATCTCCTTTCTAACGATGTTAAAATGACATAAATGTCATTTGTGGTTTTGTGTCAGCAAAATTCCGAGCTTAAATCGAGTTTCACTCGATGCGAGGAAAACAAAACTCGTAGTTGAAAAATCTTTGATTTTTCAACTTTATCACATCTTTTCGGAATTTTTCTTTAACATTATTATATACCGTTTTGGTAGGAATTGCAATAGTCCGCCGCTTTAATCAGAAAAATTAAGATTTTCATAAAATATAGTAAACAGATAGGTAATATATTTATTGATGTCTGAGGTCTCCGCCGCCATATTAATTCAATTGACGTACGAACGCATTTAACCCAAAATAAAAAGGACGGCTACTGCCGTCCTTTCGGTTTATAGTTTGTGTTACTGTACCGCTTTTTTCAGCTCGTCCGCACGGTCTGTACGCTCCCATGCAACGCCCAGCTCCTCGCGTCCCATGTGTCCGTATGCCGCAAGCTTGCGGTACTGAGGCTTGCGAAGCTCCAAAGTCTCGATGATAGCCGCGGGACGCAGGTCGAACACCTTGTCCACAGCCTCCGCAAGCTTATCATCGGCGACCTTGCCCGTACCAAACGTGTCCACCATTATAGAAACAGGCTTTGCAACGCCTATCGCGTACGCAAGCTGAACCTCGCACTTGTCCGCAAGTCCTGCCGCAACAATGTTTTTCGCAACGTATCTTGCCGCGTATGCCGCGCTGCGGTCAACCTTTGTGGGGTCTTTACCGCTGAACGCTCCGCCGCCGTGACGGGCATATCCGCCGTATGTATCAACGATGATCTTGCGTCCCGTAAGACCGCTGTCACCCTGAGGACCGCCGATAACGAAGCGTCCCGTGGGGTTAACGAAGTATTTGGTATCCTCCGCAAGCAGCTCTGCGGGAATGGTAGGCTTGATGACCTTTTCGATAATGTCCGCACGAATCTTGTCCAGCGACACCTCAGCCGCGTGCTGAGAGGAAACCACCACGGTCTCAACCTTTACGGGCTTGCCGTCCTCATATTCGACAGTGACCTGAGTTTTTCCGTCGGGACGAAGATAGGGAAGCGCGCCTGTTTTACGCACGTCGGTAAGCTTTTTGGCAAGCTTGTGAGCAAGTGCGATGGGCAGAGGCATAAGCTCGGGGGTCTCGTTGCAGGCGTAGCCGAACATCATACCCTGATCGCCCGCGCCTGTCATGAACTTGTCGGAGTCCTCGCCCTCCTTATGTTCGAGAGCCTCGTCAACGCCCATTGCAATGTCGGAGGACTGCTCGTCTATGGACTGCATAACGGCGCAGGTGTGACCGTCAAAGCCGTACTTTGCGCGGTCGTAGCCGATGTCAATAATGACCTGTCTCACGATCTTGGGGATATCCACATAGCAGCTTGTGGAAATTTCACCCATGCACATAGCCATACCCGTGGTAACAGCAGTCTCGCAGGCAACGCGTCCCATGGGGTCTTTGGCAAGGATAGCGTCGAGAATTGCGTCGGAAATCTGATCGCATATTTTGTCGGGGTGTCCCTCAGTAACGGACTCGGAGGTAAACAGCATTTTGGACATAAAAATCACCTTTCCATTTTGAAAATTTGCATTAAAAACAAAAGCAGCGTTTGGATATCCTCCAAGCGCTGCGAAATTTTTTACAAAAAATTCCTCATCTCTCGGAAAACTCCGCAGGATTTAGCACCTTTCTCACATTACTGTAATTAGGTTGCCGGGCTTCACAGGACCAGTTCCTCAGCCGCTCTTGATAAGGCATATTTGATTGTAATTTCAGTATACCATTGTTTGCCCGTTTTGTCAACAGGTTTTTACAAATTACTTTTATTATTCGGACTTCGTCAAAAGCAGGAACTCTTACGCCTGCTCGAACTGTGAATTATAAAGATTTGCGTAAAATCCGCCCTTTTCAAGCAGGGATTCGTGATTACCCTGCTCAATGATGTTTCCGTCCTTCATGACGAGGATAACGTCCGCGTCCCTGATGGTGGACAGGCGGTGCGCGATAATAAAGCTGGTCTTGCCTTTCATCAGCTTGGCAAACGCGCTTTGTATCTTCTGCTCGGTACGGGTATCAATGCTTGACGTGGCTTCGTCCAGAATAAGCATGGGCGGGTCGGTGAGCATTACCCTGCAAATGCAGAGAAGCTGCTTCTGTCCCTGGGAAAGATTTCCGCCGTCCTCTGAGACAACCGTGTCGTAGCCCTCGGGCATACGCCTGATAAAGCTGTGACAGTGACACATTTTCGCCGCCGCGACTATCTCCTCCTCGGTGGCATTGGGCTTGCCGTAGGCAATATTTTCACGGATAGTACCCGTGTAGATCCATGTGTCCTGCAAGACCATTCCGTACATGGCTCTAAGCTCGCTTCGGCGCATATCGCGGATATCCTCGCCGCCCACCTCGATGCCGCCCTCCAGTACGTCGTAGAACCTCATCAGCAGGTTGATAAGTGTGGTTTTTCCGCAGCCCGTTGGACCTACTATCGCCACGCGCTGACCGTTTTTCACCGACACGTTTACGTTTTCAAGCAGTCTTTGATCGGGCTTGTAGGAGAAGGTCACGTCCTTTATCTCCACGTTTCCGTCCGCATTTGCGGGTGCGGGAGGCTCCTTTTCTGGGACTTCCTCCGCTTCGTCCAGAACAGCAAAAACACGTCTTGCCGAAGCGAAAGCCGCCTGCAATTCGGTGATAACTCCTGTTATCTCGTTGAACGGTTTGGTGTACTGATTCGCATAGCTGAGGAACGCGGATATCTGTCCAACGGACATTGCCCCTCCGCTTATTACGGAGACAGCACCGAAAATTCCCGCGGCGGCGTAAACTATACCGTTGACGAAACGTGTGCAGGGATTTGTCAGCGCGGAGTAAAACTGCGCAAGAACGCCGCACTTGTAGAGCCTGCCGTTTATTTCCTCAAAGCGTGCCTGCGCTCTGTCCTCGTATGAGAACGCCTTGACTATCTTCTGACCGCCCACAAGCTCCTCGATACAGCCGCTCAGCTCTCCGCGGACGGCTGACTGCTCGCGGAATTTGTCGTGGCAAAGCTTTGTGATAAACGCCGCAACAAAAATGGACAGCGGCGTTATCAGAATTACCGCAAGGGCAATTTTTACGTTTATCCGAAGCATGAACGCTATTGTTCCGAAAATGGTGACAATTCCAGTCAGGAACTGAGAAAAGCACTGGAGCATACCGTCAGAAATCTGCTCCACGTCCACGGACATACGGCTGATGATGTCTCCGCGGGAGCTGCTGTCGATATAGTTTAACGGCACTTTGTTCAGCTTCTCGTAAAGCTCGCAGCGCAGGTCGCTTATTGCGCGGTAGGTCACCTTATAGGTGCAGTAGGACATTACCCAGCTGAACACCGCCGACAGCGCGACTGTCACAGCTATCATAAGAACGTACCGCTTTACTCCCTCAAAATCAACATTGTTTTCGCCGACTATATAGTCAATGCCCCGTCCCACCAGTACGGGAGTGTAGAGCGACAGCAGAACGCTTACCACCGCCGCTATGACCGCAGGAGCAAGCAGCGCGGCGCATGGCTTTGTGTAGCCTAAGATCCTGCCGATAACAGGCTTTTTCTTGGACTTTCCGCTCATGCCTTTTCGCCCCCTTTGCTTTCCTGAGACATAACGATCTCGCGGTAGACCTCACAGCTTTCCAGAAGCTGATCGTGAGTACCTATTCCCACCGCTTCGCCGTCGTCTAAGACGATAATTTTATCCGCGTGACGGATAGAAGTCGCTCTCTGGGACACGATCATAACCGTCATTTCAGAGGTATCGCGGGCGATAGCCTTGCGCAGAGCCGCGTCTGTTGCAAAGTCCAGTGCGGACGCGCTGTCGTCCAGAATTAGAATTTCGGGACTTCCCGCCAAGGCGCGGGCAATGGTAAGACGCTGCTTCTGACCGCCGGAAAGATTGCGTCCTCCCTGATTTATGAAAGTATCGAAGCCCTCAGGCATTTTGTCTATGAACTCCTTTGCCTGAGCGGTTTCGGCGGCTTTGCGGAGCTGCTCGTCCGTAGCGTTTTCGTTTCCCCAGCGGAGGTTCTCAGCGATAGTTCCCGAAAACAGCATTGCCTTTTGGGGAACAAAGCCTATCCTTTGACGAAGCTCTTTTAGTCCGTAGGACTTAACGTCCGCGCCGCCTATAAGCACGCTGCCCTGCTCCGCGTCGTAAAAGCGGGGGACAAGGCTTACCAGCGTGGATTTGCCCGAACCTGTACCGCCGATTATACCCACGGTCTCGCCCTTTTGGACGGAAAAGCTGATGTTTTCAAGCGCGTTGTCTCCCCCCTCGCTGTAGGAAAATGAAACGTCCCTGAACTCTATCATGGGGGCTTTTGCGGAAGCGACCGCTCCCGAACCGTCCCTGACAGACGGCTCTGTGTCGAACACTTCGTTTATTCTCACGGAGCTTGCCGCCGCCTTTGTGAACAGTACCACAAGGTTTGCGACTACCACAAGGGCAAGGGATATCTGGGTCATGTAGTTTACAAAGGCTACTATCTGTCCCTGCTTGAGCGCGCCGCTGTCAACGCGGAAGCCTCCGAACCAGACGATAGCAGCAATCGCAAGGTTCATAATTGCGTAGGTAAGCGGGTTAAGAAGCGCGGAGAGACGTCCCACCCGCATGGAGGTCTCGGCAAAGTCGTCGTTTGCTTCTCTGAAACGTTTTTCCTCGGCTTCCTCACCCGAAAAGGCGCGGATAACACGCGCTCCCGAAAGGCTTTCACGGGTGATAAGGCTTATCTTGTCAAGCTTCTTTTGGATAACGCGGTAAAGCGGCACGGAGCGAAACATTATAAAGT
>CAMWVO010000109.1 GCA_947177695.1 uncultured Clostridia bacterium | reverse complement strand
CTGGGCTCAGCTCGACCAGCTTTAGTCGGCGGCTGCGCCGCCTAAGCGTCCCGACCGTTAGCGCGTAAATCAAAATTTATTGCCTTTATCAACATACTGAAACGGTACTTCCACAAATGTGCGGAAGTACCGTTTTTCAGCCGTCCGATCATATCTTAAAAGTCAGGGACAATTCAAAAACCATATTTTCGCATTTAACGCAAAGCTGTCCGTCATATTTTCTGACCGCCGCTTCAATGTTTCTCAGTCCGAAGCCATGATTTAATTTGTCGGACTTTGTGGTTTCGGGAATGCCGCTGTAGTTCCCGGTGTCCGAAGTGGGATTTCTTACGGTAAGCGCAAAATATCCCTGTCTTTCCTGCGCGTAGACCTCTATGGAGCTTTGCCCTCCGAGATTTCTGCAAGCCTCAGCCGCGTTGTCAAGGGCGTTGGAAAGGATAACGCACAGATCCGCATTGTCGAGCCTGTCGGGTATAAATCCGTAGAAAACGATTTTTGCAGACTCTCCGCACAAATCGTTTTTATCGGTCAGAATAGCGTCCGCAAGAAAGTTTCCCGTCTGATAGGAACAGTTCTGAGCCGGACTTGTCTTAACAAGCTTTTCAACATATTCTTTCGCGTCCTCATACTGTCCCATTTCCAGAAGCGATATCAGGCTGCGCATATGATTGATATAGTCGTGCCTGAACGACCTGATGTCACCGTTCAGCTTTTCAAGTCTTTTATAGTGCCGAAGCTGAGCTTCAACCTGACTGCGCAGAAGTTCATTTGTTTCCCAGAATTGTCTTTTCGCGACAACGTTTATCAGCAATGAAAAGATCATTATTATCAGCGAAACCGTAAGCGCGGAAATAAGCAATGTATTTATTGCCTGCTTTAAAGCGTTTTCCGAAAAGTTGCTGTTGTTTTCGGAAAGAAAAGAAATAAACATGACCGACAGAGCTGTAAGTATAAAAATATGTCTGGGAATGATTTTTATAACCAAATGAAGCTTATGTACTTTTTCCGAACGATTAAGTATTACCGCTGTCAGCAGCATAATAATCCTTACCAAAAGCAGCGTTGCAATTTTGAAATCCGGATGAACATTAATAATAAATCCGTCAATAATGGCGTAAAGACAGGAGGACAAAAGCGACATTACGAACTCGGATATTACCGCAATATAAATATGAGAAAATTTTATTTCACCGAAAACGATTTTAAATACTGCCAGAAACATTATCAGATATATCACAAAGGAAAACGGTTCTCCTGATATAACTATAATTAATGTCATTAACAGAATTATTCCGACAGAAATAAGCCTGCGCTTCAGACTTGCGCATTTTGAAACTCCGAAAGCACCGATCAGTTCAGTCACATAAGATACCATGATCAGGTCAGAAAAAATCCGAATTAAATATATAGCTGAAAACATATTAAAGTGTTTTTGAATTATACCGAATAATATAATTCTTAAACGCCTCCTTAAATTTTTTTATATACGCTTTTCCTATCTGCGCCTTTTCGCCGTTATCAAAAAATATTTCACTGTTGGTATGGTTGCTTATATGTCCGAAGCCCGCAACATAAGTCCGATGGCATCTTATAAATTTTTCAGCGGGAAGCTTGTTTTCAATAACTTTAAGATGAACAAACACTTCCATATGATCCTTTACGGTTCGTATGATCGTATGCTTGCCCTTGGCTTCCGCATAGATTATATCGGATATTTTTATTTTCCATATTCCGTCTCTTGTTTTAATCACAAGTAAATTATCGTGATCGATAGATTTTAAATAATCGTCCATAGCACAGAAAAATTTGATTTTGTCAACAGGCTTTTTAAGACAGCGGAAAGTGCCTACCTCAAAGGAATCTAACGCGGCTTCGGGATACGCGCTGATAAAAATAATAACGCTGTCGTAGTTTGACTCGCGTATCCTTTTGGCGGTTTCAATTCCATCTATTCCGTTCATCTGATAATCCATAAAAATTATTTCATATTTTCTCGAAGACCTCAGCAGATCATATCCGTTTTCAAATTTGTCAACCAAAATATCAATGCCCTTTTTGGCACCGTACTCCTGCAAAAGCTGAACCAGACAGTTCTGCATATTCTTTTCATCATCGCATATGGCAGTAAACATACTACACCCCCCCATATTATTCTATCACATTGTCGAAAAATATTCAATACGGTTTGTTCCTCAAAAAAGTATGCTTGTCCGAAAAATGTTGAAGCGGCAAGACGTACTGATTAAAATAGTAATTACAATACCGTCGGCAGGGAGGTGTAAATATGGCTTTGACTACCCACGTTCTTAACTGGATATACAGCATATTCTCATAAACTTCATTTTCTGAACATTCAAAATGAGGAGATCGTAATGTGCTTTATTGAAAATCAGCAGTTGTGGTACGACAACGTTCTGTCCTATCGGACGAGGATAAGCGAAGGCTCGCTGCCCGAACTTATAAGCTTTGTATGTGAAAACATAGACGCCATGGATCTGTCAATAACAGGAGATATAATATTTTCGATCTCCGAAAGAATAACCGATAACGACACGTCAATAATCGGTGT
This sequence comes from uncultured Clostridia bacterium, assembly GCA_947177695.1. Lineage (GTDB taxonomy): Bacteria > Bacillota > Clostridia > Oscillospirales > Ruminococcaceae > RGIG8773. Next base: position 3,994 of record CAMWVO010000109.1, on the reverse strand, counting down.
GGAATTTATCATTCCTGTTGACAAACGTTTCAAAAGCAGTTCCCGCTATGTTTTCAAGCCAAAATTCAAGCTTGAAAATGCCGTCATGTACAAATTCAGCGGAGATATTCTGAAGCTTTCCCGCGAAAGCAACAGGCTTTACGAATATGTCATCAGAAGAAACATGAAGGCTGTGACAGAGATATACTACTGCGTCAAAAAGCTTGACGGCAGCAACAGCGTTATCTGTATGTATATCGGCATAAGCGGCAATCTGCTGTAAGGATCAACGTAAGCAGCCCGCGGTCAGTGATCGGTTCACTGACCGCGGTTCTCTTTTGTTATAATACTAATTTCTGAGAGGCGGCAGTCAAAGCCTGCGGTTTTGACTAAATTAGTATTGAACGGCTTTCCCGGCGGAATCAGCTTATAGGCTTTGTCTTTAAGTTGATAAAGAAACAGTATAAAAGTTAATACATAATTAACAATTAATACTTAGTATTGCTCTTGAATATTTTGTAAATCTTGTGTATAATTATTTTTAAGTAATTATATCCTTTTTTATTATGCTTTTAACGAGGTGTGCCTGATGTTTTTTAACCGTTTTGCCGTTAATATTATAAGCTCCGAAAAAAAGATCGAAACCGCTCTCAGCAGCGTTCCGCAGCCTGAGGACAGCGCGTTTGAACTGAAAACCTGCTCCCGCGCCGAGGATGTCAGCGCGCCGTCAGTAGCGGGACACGCTGTTATTGCCGGCTGCTCCGCTATAAGCGGCAGTATCCCCGACCTTAACGCGGAATATGTTATCCTGCTCGTTTCAGCCGACAGCCATCTGAGCGACGATGCGCTTGAAAAGGCAAGCGAGGTGTGGGTCATGCCAAAGGACGAGGCTCTTGCGGAAAAGCTGCTGAAGCTGAATTTCAAGCGTCTTATGGATAATATGAAGTTCCGCGCCGACACCCACAAGACCGAGGTATGCTTCAATACCGCAATAGACAGCGTACCCGACCTTATCTGGTTCAAGGACTCCAAAGGCGCGCATCTTATCGTAAACAACAGCTTCTGCAAGGCTGTGGAAAAAACCAAGTCCCAGATATATAAAAAGGGACACTACTACATATGGGATATCCCCCAGAGCGAGTATGAGCAGGGCGATTATGTATGTCTCGAATCCGAGGACATAGTTGTGGAAGCGCGGAAAACCTGCCTGTTCGACGAAAAGGTAAAGACCAAGAGCGGTATGCGCCAGTTCAAGACCTATAAGTCTCCGCTTATCGACTCGGACGGAAATATTTTCGGCACCTGCGGTATCGCCCGCGATATCACAGATATCCAGAACACCAACAACGAGCTTGACGTTGTGCTTGAAAGTATGCCATATGCCGTTATTGTCGCAGACAAGCACGGCTCTGTCATCAGCACAAATTCAAAGTTCAGCAGCTACTTCCCCGAGGACGGCAGCATTATCGGAGAGAATTTTGAAAGCTGGAAGGAAAAGGCTCTTGCAGATCATACCCTGAACGCCGACGGCAATATTGAAATTACAAAGTCGGCAGGCGACGAGACCAAAACTCTCGTATTCAACGAGCAGCCCATCATTGACGTATTCAACGAAAATATAGGTACAGTCAACGTTTTCCGCGATGTTACGCTGGAAAGAGCATTCGAGCAGCAAACGCTGCAAAACGCAAATACCGACTTCCTGACGGGTCTGCACAACAGACGAAGCCTGTTCTCTTACCTGAGACTGGTAAAGGACGAACCTCAGCTCTCGCTGATAACCATCGACCTTGACAACTTTAAATCAGTAAACGATACCTTCGGACACCAGATCGGAGACGAAGCCCTGACCGAGACCTCCGCGCTGATCAGGAAATGTTTCCCCAACGACTTTATAGCAAGACTCGGCGGAGACGAATTTCTTGTGGTAATCAGCGGGATACGCTCCGAAGCCGAGCTTGAAAACAGTACGGCAAATCTGCTCGGTACACTTTGCGGAGTCTACAGGAGCCGTGAGGAATTTTCCATGATGACCGCCAGCGCAGGAATTGCCTACGACGTTATCAAGTCGGGAAGCCATAACATAGAAAAACTTATGGTAAACAGCGACAGCGCGCTTTACTGTGCGAAAAATGCGGGAAAAGCTACCTATAAAATATACAACGATGTTGTCCGTGAGGGATTGACAATAAAGAAGTAACCGCTGCCTGATGTTCCCCGCTTTTTAAGCGGGGAACATCTTTCGGTTCAATGGGGGATACAATCCTCCACTGAACCTCGGACTTGCTTCGCAATTCCGACAGCTTGTCAAAGCTGCGCTTGAATACTAAAGCGGAATGTGCAGTTTTGCACATTCCGCTTTTTGCGTTTTTATCAGCTTAACAGACTGTCTATCCTCGGCTTGTCGAAGCCGATAACTACCTCTCCGCTGTCGAAAACCGTTACGGGGATACCTGTCTGTCCCGAAACGCCGATAAGCCTATCGTAGTTTTCGCGGGACTCCGTTACGTCTATAACATCATACTTGACCCGCCTGCTGTCAAGGTAAGCCTTCAGCTTTGTGCAGTATCCGCAGCTGTCCGATGAAAAAACCTTTATCACTGTAAATTCTCCTTTTGTTATCCTGCCGTGTTTTGATCGCTTTGCAGGATATATTTTTCTGCGTTCAAGGCGGCGACCGCTCCGTCCGAAACGGCGGTCACTATCTGACGGTACCGCTTTGTTCGCACGTCTCCTGCGGCGAAAACTCCCTCAACGCTTGTTTTCATGTCCTCGTCCGCAGCGATATAGCCGCTCGGGTCAAGCTCCAAGCTGCCGCGGAGAAGCTCCGTCCGCGGTACGCTGCCAATATAGGCGAACACCGCCGAAAGCGGTATCTTCCGCTCTTTGAGGGTAAGCGTGTCGGCGACAACAGCGTACTCCATAAAATCACCGCTGCCGCCCACGTCTGTCAGATCGGTATTGTACAGTATCTCAATATTGGGAGTATTTTCCGCACGTCTGAGAATGGCTTTTTCCGCATGAAAGCTGCTCTTTCGGCGGATCATCACCACCTTTTCCGCGATATTGGAAAGGTACAGAGCTTCCTCAATAGCCGCGCTTCCGCCTCCCACCACGCCAACGGTTTTTCCCTTGTAGGCGGGAGCGTCACACAGCGCGCAGTAGTGAACACCCTTTCCGCGAAAACGGGATTCGTTCCGCACCAACAGCGGCTTCGGGACTGCTCCCGTAGCAATGATTACCGCCGTAGGTTCAAATATTTTGCTTTCGGTGATTATCCTTTTTTTGCTGTCGGAAAGCTCCGCACGCTCTATAACATCGAACTCGTCTATTTGGACTCCCAACGCCTGCGCGTGAGCTCTCAGATGCTCCGAAAGCTCCGTTCCCGTTATGCTCATGTAGCCGGGATAATTTTCCACAATGCTGCTGAGAGCGACCTGTCCTCCCACAAGTCCTTTTTCCAGTACCACAGGGTCAAGCCCCGCCCTTGCCGCATATATGGACGCGGTTATTCCCGCGGGACCCGCGCCCACAATAACAAGCTTTGTTTTGATGATTTCCTTTTCCATATGAATACTATACGCAAAAATCCCCCGAAAATTCGGGGGATTTTGTAATATTCTTAAATTATTCAGCAGCCTCGTCAGTCTCGGCAGCTGCACCGCCACGCTCCTCAAGAAGAGCGCGAATCGAAATGCTGATCCTCTTTTTCTCGGTGTCGATCTCTGTGATCTTAGCCTCTACCTCGTCACCGATGGAAAGAACGTCCTTAACGTTTGTTACCCTGTTTTCCGCAAGCTGGGAAATGTGGATAAGTCCGTCGATATTGGGAACGATCTGTGCAAAAGCGCCGAAAGGTGTGATGGAAACTACCTTAGCCTTTACAACGTCGCCTACGCTATAGTCCTCAGCAAACTTGACCCAAGGGTTGTCCTCGTCCTTCTTATAGCCGAGGGAAATTCTGTCAGCCTCCTTGTCGAGATCCTTAACGAATACCTCGATAACGTCGCCGACC
>CAMWVO010000108.1 GCA_947177695.1 uncultured Clostridia bacterium | reverse complement strand
GATACGGCGCAACCTGCGACGCTTACCACATGACTTCCCCGTCCCCCGAGGGAGACGCTGCCGCAAGGGGCATGATAAACGCCTACACGGAAGCCGGTCTCAAAGCGGAGGATATCGACTATGTAAACGCTCACGGAACGTCAACGGGTCTTAATGACAAGTACGAAACAAAGGCTGTCAAAAAGGCTTTGGGCGAGGACATTGCCCATAAGGTTACGATAAACTCCACCAAGTCCATGACGGGACATCTTCTTGGCGCAGCGGGAGCTGTAGAAGCGATAGTTACCGCGCTGACCGTAAAGAACGACTACGTACACCAGACTATCGGCTACAAAGTCCCCGACCCCGAATGCGACCTTGACTACTGCACCGAGGGCGGACGGAACATGACCGTAAACGCCGCGCTGTCAAACAGTCTCGGTTTCGGCGGACACAACGCGACCCTCTGCATTATTAAATATAAGGAATAAAAAATTGAAGATCAGGGATTTTCAATCTGAAAGGAGATAAACATGGTTAAGATAGAATTTATAGAGCAGCTTGCCGAGCTTGTAAAGTCAAAGGATTTAGGCGAGATAACCGTTGCGGACGGCGAGGAGGTCGTTACGATAAAGGGTAAAAAATGTCCTCCGCCCCCGCCCGTGGGAGGAGTTCCGCCGATGGGTATGCCTTTAGTGCAGACCCCTGTTATGCAGCAGCCTGCACAGCAGACCGCTCAGGCGGAAGCTCCCGCGGTCTCGGGAAATGTGGTAAAGTCCCCCATAGTGGGCACTTTCTACGCCGCTTCCGCTCCCGACAAGCCTCCGTTTGTAACGGTTGGTCAGCAGGTGAAAAAGGGCGACGTTATCATGATAATCGAGTCCATGAAGCTTATGAACGAAGTCCAGAGTGAATTTGACGGCACTGTTGCGGAGATACTCGTCAAGAACGGCGAAGCTGTTGAGTTCGACCAGCCTATCATGATAATCAAATAAAGGGAGATACAATTATGCCTTTACTAAACAAAGAACAAATTATGGAAATAATCCCCCACCGCGATCCGTTCCTGCTGATAGACACCATTGAGGAAATGGAAGTGGGCAAAAGGGTGGTTGCGACCAAGCACATGAACCCCGACGAATTCTGGTTCAAGGGACACTTCCCCGATTACCCCGTTGTTCCCGGAGTTTTGATGCTGGAAATGTGCGCTCAGGCGGGAGCTGTGGCAATGCTCTCAATGCCCGAAAACAAGGGCAAGATAGGCTTTTTCGGCGGCGTTAAGGAAGCTAAGTTCCGCCGTCAGGTAGTGCCCGGAGACACCCTCAGGATCGAGGTAGAGATAATCAAGGTAAAGGGTCCCGTGGGCGTGGGCAAGGCTCTTGCCACGGTAAACGGCGAGAAAGCCGTTGCGGCGGAAATTTCTTTCGCTATTAAATAATAAGTAATCCCCGAAAGGATACATCAGTATTATGTTTAAAAAGGTACTTATCGCCAACCGCGGCGAAATAGCGGTCCGCATTATAAGAGCGTGCAGAGAGCTTGGTCTTAAAACCGTTGCGGTATTTTCCACCGCCGACAGGAACGCTCTCCACGCAAAAATTGCCGACGAGGCGGTCTGCATAGGCGCTCCCGCCGCAAAGGACAGCTACCTGAACGAAAAGGCCATTCTTGCCGCCTGTGAGATTACAGGCGCGGACGCCGTTCACCCCGGCTTCGGATTTCTTTCCGAGAACGCTTCCTTTGCGAGAAACTGCGGGAAGTGCGGGATAACCTTTATAGGTCCCGCACCCGAATCCATTGAAATGCTGGGAGACAAGGCTGCCGCAAAGTCCGCAATGAAAAAAGCGGGAGTACCCGTTATCCCCGGCAGCGACGGAGCGGTGGAATCTGTTGCGGAGGCGAAAAAGCTTGCGGAGGAAATAGGCTTTCCCCTTATGGTAAAGGCTTCGGCAGGCGGAGGCGGACGGGGCATACGTCTCGTTGAGCGCATGGAGGATCTGGAGGCACAGATCACTGCCGCCCGCACCGAGGCTCTGAATTATTTCGGGGACGGCAGCATATACATGGAAAAATTCATCGTCAACCCAAAGCACATAGAATTTCAGATACTCGCCGACAAGCACGGAAACGTAGTCCATCTTGGCGAGCGTGACTGCTCAATGCAGAGGCGCAACCAGAAGGTACTGGAGGAAAGTCCCTCCACCATCATGACCCCTCAGCTCCGTGACAGAATGGGCAGGGCAGCCGTTGCTGCGGCTAAGGTCTGCGGCTACTACAACGCGGGAACTATCGAGTTTCTGGTGGACGATAAAAACAATTTCTACTTTATGGAGATGAACACCCGTATTCAGGTGGAACACCCCATAACCGAATTTGTCACGGGAATAGACCTTGTTAAGGCGCAGCTCAAAATTGCGGCGGGCAAGGAGCTTCCCTACAGTCAGGAGGATATCCGCGTAAAGGGACATTCAATCGAATGCAGGATAAATGCGGAAAGTCCCGAAAAGGGCTTTAGACCCAGCCCCGGAAAGATCAAGGCTCTGCATATCCCCGGAGGTCCGGGAATACGCATAGACAGTTCGGTCTATTCGGGATACGAGATAACTCCCTACTACGACAGCATGATCGCGAAGCTTATAGTTTACGCTCCCACACGCAAAGAGGCGATTGCAAAAATGAACTGGGCGCTTGCTGAGTTTATTGTTGAGGGCGTGGACACCAACATAGATTTTCAGCTTTCCCTTATCCGCGACCCTGTGTTCGAGGAGGGAAGCTACGACATAGGCTATCTGGGCAGACGAATGAAGGATAAATAAGGTCGGCTTGCTATAAGCCGTTATGCCGTGAACAAGGGAATGGGGGTAAGGCGCGTGGCGGAAATATGTCCTATCTGCGGAGAAGAGATCGCTCTCGGAGCGTGTCCGGGCTGCGGCTTCGAGCTTCCCGATTACAGCGCTATTGCCGCGCCATACGACCTTGACCCGTCCAACGATCACTTCGGCGAGACCGATCCCGCAGAGGGTATGTTTCCCTATATCGACACTTCGGGCATTGCGAACGAGCCTGAGCCCGAGTATGATATACCCTCCATTGCCCTGCCGAGCATTCAATCCTTAAATCCGGCAGGAAAGCTTGCTTCCGCGAATGTTCAGCCTGCGCCGAATATTAAGGTCAGACCTGCCGTTCAGCAGATACCGTCTTTACAGTCGGTATCTGTGCCAAAGGCTGCACCAAAGTCTGCGGCAAAACATGCGGTCAATGTCCATGCCGCGCCGCCCGTGCAGACCTTTCAGCCGTCCAGAAATACGCCGCCGATACAGCCGGTACAGCCTGCTCAGTCTGTGCCGTCCGCTCCGTTCGTGCCGTATAACGCTCAGACGGCAGCAAGCCTGCCTGTGCGCATTGTAAAGGGCACGGTAAATTTTGTTATCGCCCACTGGTGGAAATTCCTGATAATGGCTGTCGCTCCCTCTGCGGGACTGCTTTTCGCGGGATTCTATGTTTTTATGTACAGAGAAGACAGGCGCACAGCCGATATTCTGAAAGCGATAATGTTCGGCGTTCTGACGGGGGTAATGGTTTTCAGCCGCTGGGATCCGTTCGGACTTGACATTATACTGCGGGAGATCCTCGATGCGTTTTTCAGCAGCAGCCGGCGCAGAAGACGTTATTGATATTTTTACATAATTATATTTTTCGTTAAGGAGCGTATTGCGCGTTATGCCAAATAAAACTTGTCCCCTGTGCGGGGGAAAGCTTAAAAACAATTACTGCGAAAGCTGCGGGTACGACGTTCCCGACGACGACGGTCTGAGCGCGCTGTATGACATGGACCCCGAAAACGACGCTTTCGGCGAGGTTGTCAGGGAGATAACCCCCGAAGTCCAGTCGGAGGAGATATATCCCAATCGTCCCGCGGGCTATAAGCCTGCCTATGAGCAGCCTAATTTCAAGGTTCGGGACAATGAGGGCAAGACCGTACATCAGAATTACCGAAACCAGACCCCGCCGCCCCCGCCCTTTGCCGGACAGAATGGGGGTAACGGCGGAGCTTACGGCACGCCTCCGAACACAGGCGCGCAGAATAACGGAGGGAATTATGTTCCCCCGCCGTCGCCCTTCGCAAACAACGGCACGGGGTCTCCCCCTCCGTCCCCGTTTGCAAACGGAGGACAGCAGGCTTTCGCGGACGACGTCAAGGAGTTTGCGAAAAAATACTGGTGGGTATGGATACTTTTATTTTTGCTGCCTTGGTGGCTGTGCGTTATTCTTTTTTCGGTATTTTCCCGAAATGGTGTTATCGAGCAAAAGTACAGACGGATATTTTTTCTCTCGTTTATCGCGGCGCTTATTTTGCCGCCATGGTGACGGTTAACTGAAAGGAGTGATTTTAGTGGGTCTCGAAGATCTGTTCAACGTGGTGAAAACCCGTTTAAACGTCCCCTCCGCGTCTTCCGACAGCGAGGACAAGGATAAGGGCGACAGGAACGACAAAGCCGATACGGCGGTAAAGGTCCCCGTAAATATAGCGTTCAAGTGTCCGCGGTGTCTTAATATGGTGATGACGGACGAGCTGGAAAAAAATCTGCGGGTGTGTCCCGAATGCGGCTACCACGCAAGACTGACCGCTCCCGACAGGATAAGACTTATCGTCGACAAGGAAAGCTTCCGCGAGTTCGACGCGGATATGAAAAGTCTGAACCCCATTGACTTTCCCGATTACGAGGCAAAGCAGCAGAAGCTTCGGGAGAGCACGGGTCTTAAAGACGCGGTGGTTACGGGAGAGTGTACTATCCGCGGCGAAAAATGCGTGCTGGGTGTTATGGATTCCCGCTATATGATGGCTTCAATGGGAAGCGTTGTGGGCGAAAAGATAACCCGCGCTTTCGAGTATGCAACGGAGAAAAAGCTGCCTGTTATAATGTTTACCGCTTCGGGCGGAGCGCGTATGCAGGAGGGTATAGTTTCCCTTATGCAGATGGCTAAGACAAGCGGCGCGGTGGCGCGTCACAGCGACGCGGGACTGCTATATATAACCGTTCTCACCGACCCTACCACGGGCGGCGTAACGGCGTCCTTTGCCTCTTTGGGGGACATCATCATTGCCGAGCCGAAAGTTCTTGTGGGCTTTGCGGGCAGACGGGTCATCGAGGGCACTATAAAGCAAAGGCTTCCCGATGATTTCCAGTCGGCTGAATTTATGCTGGAGCACGGTTTTGCCGACATGATAGTGGAGCGCAAATCCATGCGCAGGACAATTGCCCATATACTTAAACTGCACCCCATGAGGGATTACTATAAGGGAGGACATGAATGATGGAAAGACTTAACAAGCTGACTCCCTATGAACGTCTTGAAGTAGTCCGCCACAAGGGCAGACCTACCGTTCGGGACTATATTCCCATGATTTTCGACGAGTTTATCGAAATGCACGGCGACCGCTATTTCGGCGACGACGGCGCGATAATGGGCGGGATAGCGTCCATAAGCGGCATTCCCGTAACGGTGATCGCCGAGGTAAAGGGCAGGAACTTAAACGAGAACAAGGACAGCAACTTCGCAATGCCCCACCCGGAGGGCTACAGGAAAGCTCTGAGACTTGCCAAGCAGGCGGAGAAGTTTCACCGTCCCGTGATATGCTTTATCGACACCCCCGGCGCGTTCTGCGGCGTGGAGGCGGAGAAGCGGGGTCAGGGCGAGGCTATCGCAAGAAATCTTCTGGAATTTATGCGGCTTAAAACGCCTATAATAAGTGTGGTTCTGGGAGAGGGCGGAAGCGGCGGCGCGCTTGCTCTGGGCGTGTGCGACGAGTTGGCTGTTCTGGAAAATTCCATATATTCGGTAATTTCCCCCAGAGGTTTTGCTTCCATTCTCTGGAAAGATGCGGGAAAGGAAAAGGAAGCCTGCAATATCATGAGAGTTACCGCCGAAGATATGGTAGAATTGGGCGTTGCGGAGAAGATAATTGAGGAGCCTTTAGGGGGCGCTCACAACGATATTGGTCAAACTGCCGAAAATATAGCTGAATTTTTATATAAAACTCTACACAAAAAAATGAAAATAGATATTGACGTTTTGCTAAATGAACGATATACTAAGTTTAGAAAGGTCGGCGAGTTTACGGAAGAATAAATTCCGCCGAATTTCATATGCATATAGGGACGCTTGTCTTTATAAAAATTACATGAACGGAGGCAATATCCATGGTATTCGATAAGGTAAAGGAGATCATTGTTGATCAGCTGGACGTTGAAGCCGATAAGGTAACGACCGGCGCAAACATTCAGGACGATCTGGGCGCAGATTCTCTTGACGTTGTTGACCTTGTAATGAGCCTTGAAGAGGAATTTGACATTGAGATTCCCGACGAGGCAGTTGAGGGCATCAAGACTGTCGGCGATATCGTTAAGTATATCGAGGACAACCAGTAAGCGAGAGGAAAACGCGTCGGGCAAGTTGCCGCGGCGCGTTTTTTGTAATATTAGGCAAAATGAAAAAAGGACTAATACAGCTGGTCGAGCTGAGCCCAGCTCGCGAAGTCCAGAGGCGGAGCCTTTGGTCGCCGCCCGCAGGCGGCGAAATCCCCTCCCCGCGCCCGCAGGCGCATAGCCTCCAAAACGGAGCAGGAGGTGAGAAA
>CAMWVO010000107.1 GCA_947177695.1 uncultured Clostridia bacterium | reverse complement strand
GTCTGAGAGACATCAACGGAAAGGGCGTTCTTGCGAGACTTACAGAAATATCCGAAATAATCTCCTCAAAAACCGTTGACGGCAATTCCGTACCCTGCGACGGAGAGCTTTATTACCGCGGATACAATATCAACGACCTTGTGACCGGTTTCACAAGCGACAAGCGCTTCGGCTTTGAAGAAATTACTTATCTTCTGCTTTTCGGCGAGCTTCCCGCAAAAAAACAGCTTGAAGATTTCAGCAGGCTTCTTTCGGACTACAGACAACTCCCTACCACATTTGTCCGCGATATAATCATGAAATCCCCCAGCGACGATATTATGAACGGTCTTGCAAGAGGAGTGCTTACCCTTTATTCATATGACGATATGCCCAACGATACCTCTATCCCCAATGTTCTCAGACAGTCGCTGGAGCTTATCGCGCTGTTCCCGCTGATCGCTGTTTACAGCTATCAGGCAAAGGCGTACTATCACGATAACGAAAGCTTCTTCATTCACCAGCCGAAGCCCGAATATTCCACCGCTGAAAACATTCTCCATATGCTCCGCAAGGACAGCTCGTTTACGGAGCTTGAAGCCCGTATCCTTGACCTTGCCCTTGTTCTCCACGCGGAACACGGCGGAGGAAACAATTCTACCTTTACAACCCATGTTGTTACTTCTTCGGGTACGGATACTTACTCCGCGATCGCTGCGGCGCTGGCTTCACTTAAAGGTCCCAAGCACGGCGGAGCCAACATCAAGGTAACGATGATGTTTGAGGATATGAAAAACAAGCTTTCCGACTGGGAGGACGAGGACGCCATCCGCGATTACCTCAAAAAGCTGCTCCACAAAGAGGCTTTCGACAGGTCGGGACTTATCTACGGTATGGGACATGCTGTCTATTCCGTTTCCGACCCGAGAGCCGCTATACTTAAAGGCGCGGTAAAAAGCCTGTCCGAGGAAAAGCACATGGAGAAGGAATACGCTCTGTACCGCAAAATAGAACGTCTTGCTCCCGAAGTAATCGCCAAGGAGCGCAGAATCTACAAAGGAGTTTCCGCAAATATCGACTTCTACAGCGGCTTCGCCTACAGTATGCTCCGACTTCCGCCAGAGCTTTATACACCTATTTTCGCTATTGCGAGAATTTCGGGCTGGTCGGCTCACCGTATCGAGGAGCTGCTTGTGGCGGGAAAAATTATCCGTCCGGCATACCGGGCTGTTCAGGAACACAGAGACTATATGCCTATATCCGGAAGATAAAGGAGATATAATATGACGCTGAAAGAAGCGGCAGAATGCCGTCACACCGTCCGCAAATATACCGACCGCAAAATACCGCAGGAAACCGCGGACAAGCTTACCGAAAGGATAAATGCCTGCAATGAAAAATACGGGCTGGACATGAAGCTGATAACCGAAAACACGGACGCTCTCGGAACGGCTGTAAAGCTTATTCTTTCCAAGGGAGTGCGGAACTACATTATACTTGCGGGAAAGGACGCGCCCGATACCGAGGAAAAGCTGGGCTACTGCGGAACGGACGTTATGCTGTTTGCTCAGACTCTCGGACTTAATTCATGGTGGATCGGCGGGACCTTCAGCAAAAACGGAACAAAGAAAAATGCTCCCGAAGCTGAAAAAATTACAGGAATAATCACTGTCGGATACGGCGAAGTGCAGGGAGTTCCCCACAAGTCCAAAAGTCCCGAAGATGTGAGCGAATATGAAGGTACTGCGCCAGAATGGTTTACAGACGGTGTAAAAACCGCCCTGCTCGCTCCCACCGCCCTAAACAGACAGGCTTTCTTTATAAAGGGAAACGGAAATAAAGTATCCTTGTCATACAAAAGCGGAATGCTTTCCGATACGGACAGGGGCATTGTGAAGTACCATTTTGAGTTAGGCGCGGGAAAAGAAAACTTTGAATGGGTCTGAAAATCAATAATAACACAAAAACGGAAACTGCTTTTAAAACAGTTTCCGTTTTTATTTTGGCTGTATTCAGATCAGTCCAGAGGATAATTTTTCAGGTCGGGAAGCTCCTCAAGCGTAAGTGTGCGGTCGCTGTTGTACGCCTTGTTGAGGGTCTCCATTGTGGTGTACTCATCGTTGAGAAGACCCTTGCTGAGCGTAAAGGGATCGCTCCATGTTCCCCAGTAAAGCCAGCGGCTGTTGCCCTGCATTACTTTATCGGGATCCATCACGCAGCCGTTCTCGGACAGCGCAACAAGCTTCGGCACGGAGGGTACGTCCACAAGCTGGGCGAAGCTTCCGCTGTAGCAGGAGTCCACCTGCTTGCCCGCATAAATATCGGTCGCAATAATATCCACTGTCTCGTCTCCGGGATACCATTCCGCGTCCTGAGCGTTCCATACCCAGATAAGATTGGTCAGATTGTGCTCGTTGGTCATCTTGTCGTACATAGCGTTCCACAGCTTGATGTAGCTTTCGGGCTGACAGTCGCCCCACCAGAACCAGCCTCCAGAAGCCTCGTGGAGAGGTCTCCACAGAACAGGTACGCCCGCGTCACGCAGACGTTCAAGCTGATAGGAAATGTTGTCGATATCCTGCATAAGAAGCTCGTAGCCCTTTTCGTCCTCGCCGTTCATGATCTTGTCAAGATCCAGCGTGGAAGCTTCTTTGTAGAACGAGGAGTACCAAGGGTTCTGCTCGTCGTTTACCTGATAGTCAACGGGAGAATGCCAGTGCCAGCAAAGAGTAACGATACCTCCGCCGTTGTTGTACCAGTCGTAGGCAAACTCGATCGTATTTGAACTGCCTCCGTAAGCCACAGAACCTGAGCTGTAGCCCATCATATCCATGCCCAGTACTGCAAAATGGGAGCCTGTTTCCTTTGCGATTCGGGAGTACTCCGTGGAAGTACGTCCGTCATCGGCGTACTGACCTGTAAGGCTGTACTTTCCGTAGATGTCGCACAGGAATTTGTACAGACGGCGGGTGTTCTCGTCCGCATTGGGATTTGACAGAGGCGCAGTAACATTATAGGCGTCGGCGTTAATAGTGGTGTTGGGAGTAAGCTTTAAGCAGTCGAAATCAACATATCCCCAGTAGGGCTTGACGGTAATTCTGTGCGTACCCTTTGTCAGATATATGTTTTTCATCATGCTGTCCCCGAAGCCCGAATAGTTCAGACACATTATCGTACCTACCTGTTCGTCGTCAATGAACAGATAATTCTCACGTCTGCCGTTGCTTGTCTTGGAAACAAAGTTAAGGTCGTAAAAGCCGTCGTACTCGGTATCAACTACAAAGGTAAGGCTGTCGCCCTCACCGTTTACGCCGTTTACCTCCGCTCCGCCCGAAGCCTCGGGATTGTCGTATGCAGCGGTATTTCCCGTAAATTCTCCCGCCTCGGCTTCAAAAACAGCCTCGTAATCTGCGGGAACACTGCTTGCTGTCAGCGGATAATCCGACAGATCAAGAGCGGTGTTGTACTCTGTCCTCAGTTCGTCGTAAATTACTTTCAGCGGCTCAAACTGCGGCTTTTCCACAGCAGGAGCAGTATCTCCCGATGCAGTATCAGCCGAAGCGTCACCCGCAGCTTCCGCAGATGTACTGCCGCCGGCGTTGGCATTATCATCCGAGCCGTTTGTACAGCCCGCAAGCATTGCCGCCGCAAATGCAGAAGCCGCCGCAAGAGCGATAATTTTTCTTGCTTTCATAGTATTCCTCCTTTTAGTACGCTTCGGAGGATACTGAAACGGTATTGTCAGCCGTCCGCCTGAGCGTCCTCCTCGGCATTTACGGGCGGTTCAACGCCCATAGTTTCATAAAGATAATCAAGCTTTTCGGTAAGCTCGTCGATCTGCTGCTGATAAGCGGCTTCTTTTTTTGCTTGCGTATCCTTGATCTTGCCGTCCGCGGAAAGGCGAATGGCAAATCCTGCGGTAACAACAATGGCGAAAACCGTAAGCACTGTGGTAAGCGGATTGAAATACCCCTTGCTTTCGGGCTTGCTTTCTATCATGCTTCCGAAGCCCGAAGCATGCAGAGCCTTTTTCAGCGCCAGATAAAGCGGTACCGAGACAACTACGGCAATAGCTCCGTTCGTAAAGGAAGCCGCCGCTTTTTCAATCATGACCGCTGCCGCAGTCTGAAAGGGATTTCCCAGAATAAGCTGTGTAACAAATGCTTTTCCGAGATACAAAACAATGTAGACAAGCTGTCCCGCGATTGCGGCAGTTACCGCTTTCGCAAGCTCGCTTTTTATACCCGAACGGTTCAGCTTTCCCGCCGTCCAGCCCATGGCAAACTTTGAGAAAAACGTATAGGGCGCGGAAAGCGTATAGAGCGGGTTGAACAGGTCATACAGCGCGCCGCCTATTCCAGAGGAAAGACCGCCGTTCACACCGCCGAAAAGAAGTCCCGCAAGCAGACACATTGAATTGCCTATGTGAATTCTGGTCTCGTGTGCAAGCGGAATAGACATATAGTTTCCCGCATAGACCAGAGCCGCCATAAGTCCTACGGCAACCATTCTGTAAATTTTGCTTCGCTGCTGCGATACTGTGTTACTCATTTTAAGTACCCCCTTGGAATTTATGCTTTTATTATACCCGCGTCAAACGGTATAAGCAAATCCTCAAAGGGCTGTAATATTTTGTTAATATTTGTGAGAAATGCTAAAGTATTCTTTTTCCAAAGAATTTATTTTTGACATTTCTCACATATGTATTTTCCGCCGTAAGTCCGTTAAAATTCACCGATGTCATACTGCACAAATCTGCTTCAAGCATCATGCAGAATTTAGACAAATCGGTAGAAATTTTTTAATCCAGACGCATGGTAAGGGATATCCTCTTGCGCTTCATATCCACGTCCAGAACCCTCACCTTGACAACCTCGCCCACCTTGACAGCTTCAAGAGGATGCTTGATGTAACGGTCGCAAATTCTGGAAATATGCACCAGACCGTCCTCATGAACGCCTATATCCACAAAACAGCCGAAATCAACGATATTACGCACCGTACCCATAAGCTCCATGCCGGGCTTAAGGTCTTTCAGCTCCATAATGTCTCCGCTTCTCAGCAGCGGAGGAGGAAGCTCGTCTCTCGGGTCGCGTCCCGGCTTTGCAAGCTCTTTAAGGATATCCGTTACCGTGGGAACGCCTATTCCCGCGTCGTCGGCTATCTTGGAAACGCCGATCTTCTTTGCCGCGTCGGGTATCTCGGTCAGACCGCCGTTTTTCAAGTCGGCAATTGAAAAGCCGCAGCGGTCGATGATCTTCTGTGCCGCCTCATAGCTTTCGGGGTGAACGGCAGTGTTGTCCAGAGGATTTTTACCTCCGTGTACGCGCAGGAAGCCCGCGCACTGCTCAAAGGCTTTCGGACCAAGCTTCGCAACCTTGAGAAGCTGTTTTCTGTCGGTGAACGAGCCGTTCTCCTCACGGTAAGCAACGATATTCTTTGCCACCGCGGAGCTTACTCCGGAAATGTAGGACAGCAGAGAGTGAGAAGCTGTGTTCAGGTCAACGCCCACTGTGTTTACACAGTCCTCGACAACGCCTGTGAGAGCCTCGTCCATACGCGCTTTAGGCATATCGTGCTGATACTGACCCACGCCGATAGCCTTCGGGTCGATCTTGACAAGCTCCGCAAGAGGATCCTGCATACGGCGTGCAATGGAAACTGCGCTTCGCAAAGACACGTCGTATTCGGGAAACTCCTCCGCCGCAAGCTTTGAAGCCGAGTAAACCGACGCTCCCGCCTCGGACACCACCATATAGGACACCTTTTCGGGCAGCTCCTTTATAAGGTCAGCAACAAACGCCTCCGATTCGCGGGAAGCCGTGCCGTTTCCGATAGCGATAATGGATACGCCGTGCTTTTGGATAAGATTTTTTACCAGCACCTTGCCCTGCTCTATTTTGCGCTGTTCGCCTGTGGTAATATAGGCAACGCCTGTATCAAGAACTTTTCCCGTGCCGTCAACAACGGCAAGCTTGCAGCCTGTGCGGTATCCTGGGTCAAGACCGAGAGCAACACGTCCCTTGATAGGCGGCTGCATAAGAAGCTGTCTTAGATTAGACGCAAAAACTTTGATTGCCGCTTCGCAGGCTTTAGAGGTAAGGTCTGCGCGGATCTCCCTCTCCACAGAGGGGAAAATGAGACGTCCGTAGCCGTCAACGGCGGCGGCTTTAACAAGCTCTCCGCAGGGAGAATCGTTCTTGACGTACTTGTCCGTAACGCATTTTTCGCCCCTGCCGTCGGGAACGACTATGCCGACTTTAAGCTTGTCCTCACGCTCTCCCCTGTCAATGGCAAGAACGCGGTGTCCAGCCATTCTGAACACTGGCTCGGAAAAATCGTAATAGTTGGAGTAAACGGTTTCCTCCTCGGGGTTTGCCGCCTTCGAGGACACCATGCCCTCGCGGGTTATCATCGCCCGAAGCTCTTTGCGCAGCTCCGCGTCGTCGGAGATATCCTCGGCGATAATATCCATTGCCCCCTGCAAAGCCGCCGCTCCATCTGGGACGTCCTTTTCGGGGTCTATGTAGCTTTCCGCTTCGGCGTTGGGATCGGCGGAAATATTCTGTTCCATGATAAAAGCGGCAAGGGGTTCAAGTCCTCGCTCTCTTGCAACAGAGCCGCGGGTCTTGCGCTTGGGCTTGAAC
>CAMWVO010000106.1 GCA_947177695.1 uncultured Clostridia bacterium | reverse complement strand
ACGCGCCGTATTCAAGAGGAATATCATCATTACTGCGGAGTATTTCGTGATAACGCTCCCTGCGCTCACGGTTAGCGTCAAGCCTGTCCCACCACGCAGCTACATTTTTAAAATCAGTTACAGTTCTTGCCGAATCTTCAAGGCGTGCAAGAGCTTGCGCCCTTAATTCCCTTTTGAGAAGCTTCCGTTCGGGCTGCTCGTCCTCATCATCTTCAATAGGCTTTTCCTTTGCGTCAGCTTCTATTTCGCTAATTAAAAGCTGTTCGGCAATAAGTGCTTCTTTTGGGAGTTCCGCTTCAACATATTCAATTTCTTCATCTTCATACATTGGCAGAAACCTCCCTTGAAAAATATTTTCAGAATTTTTTTAAATTCTGCGAAAAACAGTTCCGCTTGATACCAGTAATTTCTCCTATTAATGAGGGAGTAATATATTATTACAACCAACAAATATAAAATGGGGTGGTTGTCATGTCTTTATTACCTTTGCCGTTTTTAACGGTTACACCAAAAGGAACTGACTATATTATACACTATTTTTACAAAATTTTCAAGACGCAGGAGGGATTTGTATAGTGAACAAGAATTTTTATTACACAACTTATCGTATCGGCTCAACTACCTATAAAGTCAAGGTAATATTTAATGACACGGCGCATGAAACAATGGAGGATAAAATTTTGAGAATTATTCGCAACGAAATATTGACTGGCAGAGAAAAATGTGGTAATATAGAAGTACCGCAAATGAGCCGTCAGTCTGAAAGGAGCGCCTGATTATGGCAATTTTACAGACTGAAAAAATAACGGCATTGTACGAAAGGTTGTCCCGTGACGACGACCAAATTGGTGACAGTAATTCAATAATTAATCAGAAAAAATACCTTGAAAGCTACGCCGAGCAGAAAGGCTACAGTAACTGTATCCACTATACGGACGACGGGTGGAGCGGCGGAAATTTTGACCGCCCCGCGTGGAAAAAACTTGTCGCCGATATTGAAGCGGGGAAAGTTGCTCATGTTATTGTAAAGGATATGTCCCGAATCGGCAGAGATTATTTGCAGACGGGATTTTATACCGAGGTAATGTTCCGTCAGCACGGCGTTCACTTTGTTGCAATAGCAAACAGCGTTGACAGCGATGACCAGAACAGCAACGAATTCGCTCCATTCCTTAATATTATGAATGAGTGGTATTTGCGGGATCTGAGCCGAAAGCAGCGTACTGCTATCCGCGTAAAAGGCGAATCGGGAAAGCCTACAACGAACTGTGCAATTTACGGATATTTGAAAGACCCAAATGATAAATATAAATGGGTAATTGACGAAGAAGCGGCGGCTGTTGTCCGTAAAATTTATCGTTTGACTATTGAGGGTTTGGGACCGTTTCAAATTGCACGCAGACTTTATGAGGAAAAAATCGAAACTCCTGCCGTATATTTTGGTAAAAAGGGTATGGGTGTATGGAAAAGCAAAGAACACTTTGAAAATCCATACGGCTGGAATGATTTTATTATCGGACGGATACTTTCAAAACCCGAATATATGGGGCATACGGTCAACTTCCGTTCGCACAAGGAATCCTACAAGGATAAACATGCCGTTATGAATCCGAAAGAGGACTGGCTGATTTTTGAGAATACTCACGAAGCTATTATTGACAAAGAAACGTGGGAGCTTGTTCAAAAACTCCGTGGAACTCCAAGACGCATAGACACTTTAGGTGAAGCAAATCCGCTGACGGGGCTTGTATACTGTGCCGACTGCGGCGAAAAAATGTACAACCAACGTTCAAAAGGCGGTTCAAAGAGTAATCCGTATCCGTCGGATAATTATGAATGTTCCTCACATAAATTAGCAGGACAGCGAAATAGCGCTTCTTGCAGCAGCCACTATATCAATACAAAGTCGCTGAAAACTTTGATTTTGGACACAATAAAAAATGTCAGCAAGTACGCTATTTCCAACAAAGATGAATTTATGGAAAAGGTACGGACGGCTTCCCAGATACGGCAGGAGGAAGCGGCTAAGGATGTCAAGCGAAAGCTGAAAAAAGACAGCAAGCGTGTTGCCGAGCTTGATAATATTATTAAAAAGCTATATGAATCCTTTGCCGTTGGACGTATATCGGAGGAACGCTTTGACATTCTTATCAAGGAATACGAAGCGGAACAGAAAACACTTCAAGCCTCGGTATCGGAAGCGGAAAATCAGTTAGCTTCTTTTGAGAAAGATACAGCCCATGTTGAACATTTTCTTGAACTTGCTAAGAAGTACACCGATTTTTCGGAGCTTACTCCAATGATGATAAATGAATTTATCGAAAAAATCATTGTTCACGCTCCCGAAAAGGTGGACGGCGACCGTGTGCAGGAAGTCGAAATTTATCTTAATTTTATCGGTAAATTCGAGCTTCCGCCACCTGAACTTACGCCTGAAGAAATCAAGCGGCAGGAGTATTTGAAAAAAGAACGTGCCCGCAGCCGTGTGCGTTATCAGCAGCTTAAATCTGGCGAGCGTACCGTGGGAGTACCTATCAAGGTAACTTGTAAATGCTGCGGAGAAACCTTTGAAGCAAAGTCAACCGCTAAAATATTTTGCAGTCCTAAATGCCGCAGTAAATATTACATGCGCGAAAAAGCGGAAGAAAGACGGCGTGATGTTATTTGTCCGACTTGCGGAAATACTTTCAGTACGACACGGGCAGACGCAAAATATTGCTGTGACGCTTGCAGAGAAGAAGCGAACCGTAAACGCAGCGCAGAAAAAAGGAAATGGAAAACCACATAATTAACGCATAAGGCAGCTTGTGAGAAATTCACAGGCTGCCTTTTTAATTTCAAAAAAATATTTGCCAAAAGGCAGGAGGTACATATTATGATTTTTACAAACAACAATCCTATTATTATCGGTATCGACCACGGCTACGGTAATATTAAAACTGCTCACTGCTGTTTCAAGACAGGCGTTGCAGTTTACGACAAAGAGCCGACTTTTAAAAACAATTTGCTCGTCTATGAGAACAAATTTTACGTTATCGGAGAAGAACATAAAGAATTTATTTCCGACAAAATGACCGACAGCGATTACTATATTCTAACTCTTGCCGCGATCGCAAGAGAACTGAAAATCCGCAATCTTACGTCTGCCCGTGTTCATATCGCGGCTGGACTTCCCCTGACATGGGTAAGCGAGCAGAAAGATAGCTTCAAGGCATACCTTTTGCAAAATGAAAATGTCGATTTCTTTTTTAAAGGCATTGGATATCACGTTGAATTTACAGGCGCGGATATTTTTCCGCAGGGATTTTCCGCCGTTGCGGACAAGCTCCGCGAATTTAAAGGTATCAATATGCTTTGCGATATTGGAAACGGCACAATGAATATTATGTATATCAACGAGTGCCGACCCGTCGCAAACAGGTGCTACACCGAAAAATACGGCGCAAATCAATGTATGCTTGCCGTGAGAGAAAATCTTATGAAGCAGTTTGGAAAATCGGTAGATGAGGCTTTGATTGACCGCGTTATCCGCCACGGTACAGCCGATGTCAGCGAACGTTATTTGACCGCTATCCGCGCTACTGCTTCGGAATACGCCGATGGTATTTTCCGCAGACTGCGCGAACACGAATACGACTCTGAATTAATGCGGTTATATGTTGTAGGCGGCGGTAGCTGTATTATCAAAAATTTTGCCGACTATGACAAAGACCGTGTTATCATTAATGAGGATATTTGCGCCACGGCAAAGGGGTACGAACTGCTTGCCGAGCAGAAGCTCCACAGAAAGGGTGGTATCGTATGAAACAAATCTACACGACTACATTACGTCTAAATCTTTCCGATGAGGACGACCGCCGAGCCTTTGAATATTTGCAGCGCATGGACAAAAAGAAATACCGTTCCTACAGCAAAGCCATTGTTACAGCGATAAACGAATATTTTGAAAAACAGGCTCGACTTACTGCCGACCCGTATCTTGAAACAAGAGAGAAGGAGGACGCTTTTCTGAAACGTGTGACAGAAACCATTGAAAACGCATTGCGTATCACACCTGCATTTACTCAACCTGTTGCTACCGCAACATCAGCATCTGTCGATAATGAAGAACTTTCCGCCGCTCTGGACTTTGCGGACAGCTTCTGATATTAATTACGCCCTTGTTTGATATTACAAAAATACCAAACAAGGGCTTTTTTACTACCACGATTATTTTTTAAAAAATTGTACTATCAAAAAGCGTGAATTTGGTATTTTACTAATATCAAATCGGCTTGTTTTTACTACCAAAGGAGGAATTTCAATGACAGAGAACGAGAAAAAATTATTGCAGGCGAAGCACCGATTGGAGGAAGCGCAGGCGCGTGACCGTGTAAAGGAGCGAAAAGCTAGGACACGGCGGTTAATTCAAGAGGGCGCTATTCTTGAAAAGGTTTTCCCTGTTGTATCTTCTATGGAGCTTGATGAATTGGAGTATTATTTATACAAAATTGCGACGCAAATCTAAGCAGCGGGACGTTCGGGCAACCGAGCGTCCCGCTGCTTTTTTCCCGAAGGGCGCACTTACTCACCACCGTCCTATGGGGACGGCGGTGGTATCCCTCCCTGCGGTCGGAAACGTGCGCTCTCCGAGGGGGTGTTCGGCTTCTGCGGAAGCCGTGCGGACAATGCCGCAAAATATCAAAAAGGACAGTGATAATTATAGCCATATATCATCTTGAAGCAAAGGTAATTAGCAGAGGCGAGGGGCGTTCTGCCGTTGCTGCCGCCGCATATATGAGCTGCGATAAAATATACAACGATTACGACGGCATACAGCACGACTATACGAAAAAACAGGGACTTGTATGGGAACACGTATTCCTGCCGCAGTATGCGCCGCCCGAATGGAAAGACCGTGCAAAGCTTTGGAACGCTGTTGAAGAAAGCGAAAAGACAAAGGACAGCAGACTTGCCCGTGAGTTTGTGGTTGCTTTACCTGTTGAACTGAAAAAAGTCGAATGGGTGAGGTTGTTGTCAGAATTTATTGGGGATAATTTCATTGCCGACGGAATGTGCGCCGATGTTGCTGTTCACGATACGGACGGGCATAATCCTCACGCTCATATTATGCTGACTGTTCGTCCGCTAAACGAGAATGGCAAGTGGCAGCACAAGACCGAAAAGGAATATCTTTGTATCAGAAACGGCGTGGAACAAGGCTTTACCGCTTCAAAATTTAAGGCAGCGCAGTTAGACGGTTGGGAGAAACAATATCAGTACAAGGTAGGCAGAAAGAAAATATATATGCCGCCTTCAGAAGCTGAAGCGCATGGGTATGAGCGAGCTTCTAAGTATCCTAAAAGCACTAAGTACGGCAGGCAAAATCCCATTACCGAGCGTTGGAACAGCGACGAGCAGCTTGTTTTATGGCGAAAGGCATGGGCGGATATTAACAACAAATATCTGTCTCGGGCAGGCGTGGAGGAAACCATAGACCACCGCAGCCATGTGGATAGAGGGATTGATGAACAGCCTACTGTTCACGAGGGTGTGACGGCAAGGGTATTGGAACTTAATGGAATTATTTCAGAACGCTGTGAGCTTAACCGTCAGATAAGGGAGGACAATTTGCTTCTGCGCAAGCTTAAAGAAACGGTTAAAAAGCTTATGCAGGCAGTCAGGAACACTATTCCCGCCATTGCAGAAGCAATGGAAAATATACGTCAAAAGGTTACTATATCCTGCTATCAACTTAACATCATTCGCTTTGGACAGAAAAAGTATGCCAATTATTTGTTGGAAACAAATTCTAAAATTGAGAAATACAACGAGCTTGAAGATAACATATATGACGCTGTCAAGGAACGTGAAACGCTTATCGCTGAAAAGAAAAATACTCTATTTTTTAACTTTTCAAAGCATAAGAAGCTTGATACCCGAATTGCTGAACTTACCGAGCTTTTGGAGAAGCTGTGCTCCGAAAAAACAGCTTTGCTTGAATATTTGGATTGCGCCGATGATGACGGCATTTCCAAAGTTAAGAAATACATTGCCGATACCGAGGCAGGGCTGAAAAAATTTAATGAACAGGAGAAAACATACTCCGAGAAAATTGACGCTGCTTTAAAGAAATATGCCGAACTGCGTGAACAGGGGGCAGAGTTTGATTCGCAGGAACTGTATGAAGCGCGGCAGGCAATACGTTCCAGCAAGGAGCAGCTTGCGGAACAACAGTTAAAGAAAGCTTACGGGGAGAAATACAATGCTACTTCTATGACCAAAAGCAGACAGGAGGCTTCACTGCTTCTGAATGATGATACCGAAAAACGGGCTGTAATGGAGAAAACTCAAAAACGACAGCAGGTTAATGAACCACAGCCGAAGAAAAAGAGAAATAAGAGGGTGGGACGTTGAGATGTTATGTTTTATTTAGGCGTTCCGTTCTTTAAACTTTATCCATTATCCAAACTGCTAATGATGCGTTGTTCAAAAAGAGCTGTAATGCTTTTTCTCGAAACTGCTACAATCTGCGGAGAAAATTTGGCAATAACAGTATTACTCGTGAGAAATATGATACCGAATTTAAGAAAATCTGCACTAAAGCATTAGCAATGAAAAACGGACTATCCGAGGATAGTCCGAAACAGAGTATTTATGAATATTCCGAGTTTCTTA
>CAMWVO010000105.1 GCA_947177695.1 uncultured Clostridia bacterium | reverse complement strand
GCTTTTTCATTGGGAGCCATCATAAAAACATTCAGCTTTGTAGCAAGGGTATAGTCTTCTCTCTGATAACGCTCAACAATATACTTTTTCGCAGCTTCCTCTGAACCGATATAGACATAAGCAGTATCAAAATAAGTAAAGCCTGCGTTCATAAACCTGTCCACCATAAGCTTTGTCTGCTCAATGTCCGTGCCTATTACTTTCTTGGGCAAACGCATAAGTCCGAAACCCAGCTTTGGAATTTCCTTGCCGAAATAATCTGACATAACAGCACCTCTTTCTTTTTACTTTCTGAATTTATTCTAATCTATATACAATAAAAATACAACACCATTTTTGCAAGCCGTGTGATTTATGCCACACTTTTTGCAAAAATGTGGCGTAACTTTTATACACACGGGTTGCATATTCCGCAAAAATGTATTATAATGGAATTAACAAAACTACGCGGGAGGAATTTATGGATATTCAAAAGGAAGATTTACGGACAAAACGTACTAAGGCACTTATACGAAAAGCCTTTGAGGAAATGATATGTGAAATGGACTATGAACAGATGACTGTCAAGGAGCTTACAGAGCGTGCCATGATAAACCGAAAGACATTTTATTTGCATTACAACTCGCTGGACGATTTGCTTCTTGAAATGCAAAACGAAATGGCGCAGAGTTTTATCAAGAGGACACAGGGATTGGAGCGTCCGAGAGATATTGATAAAATAACCCGCGAGTTTTTTCTGTCTCAGAATGAACTTGGCAAGCTTGGAGAGCGTATCACCTGCAGCGGCAGTTACCACTACATAAGCCGCAGAATAACCGCCGATATTATGTCCCAGACATGGAAAGAGGGAGATTCGGGATTTTCCGACCCTTATCTTCAAAATATAATTATGACATACATTTCTCAAAGTACCCTTGCTATCTACAAGCAATGGGTTGCGGATAAAAAGAAAATTCCTTTGGACGATATTATTGATATTGCTGTAAAATTAATATGTAGTGGTATCAATGGAATAAAATGAAAATAGTCTGTTGCAGTTTTTGGCTGCACAGACTATTTTCTTTTCAATCAAATTCATTGGTTGTTTCTTTATGTTTGTAAAGTTTGTTCAACAGATGACGGTTATATTGGCACTGGCTTTAATCGTCGTGCTGTCACGCGTTTATTAGAGGGCGCAAAAACGGGGATTTCATTTTAACATTTCTCTAACATTTCGCAAACATTTCACAAACACCGCTGGTTTAGAATGTATACAACAGATGAGAAAAACGTCTGAAAAATAAAATCGGAGGTAACTATCATGAAAAAAGAAAATTTTGTAACACTTATAATGTCGGTAGTCGGAGGACTTATTTTTGCACTGGGAATGTGCATGGCGCTTCTTCCCGAATGGAACGCATTTACGCCCGGAGTTGTCTGCGGTGTGGTCGGAGCAGTCGTATTGCTTGCAATGGTAATTGTCCGCAGGAAAATGACAAATGCCGCACCTATCGAGATTAGCGGTAAAACAATCGGTATCATAATTTACGGAATATTTTCCACAATAGTTTTCGGCGTTGGAATGTGCATGACAATGGTTTGGAGCAATCTTATGATACCCGGAATTATCGTCGGTATTGTCGGCATAGTCCTGCTGATATGTCTTATCCCTATGATAAAGGGTATAAAATAAAGAAAGGAAAATCAAAATGACAGGTAGTAAAAAAGAATTTAAACTGAAATATATTTTTATTCCCATTGCGGGATTGATTGGCACGGCTGCCACAGTTTTCGTATGTAAAAAAATTCATAAAAATAATTTTTAATGGAGGTATGCAAAATGTCAAAGATTATTGATGCAAACAAAAAAATCGAGGAAAAGGTCGTTGGTGCATATAATGCCATAGAGAGCGGCGTTGTAGGTGCATACAAAAAGGTTGAAGACAAATTTGTAGACAGCTTTCTTGCCAAGGACGGCGAAACTGCTGAAGAGGCAAAGGAGCGGCTCAAATCCGAGCAGAAGCAGGACAGCGGAGCAGTTCACGCAAGTGTGGAAATAAGCAAAAACATTGCCGAAGCAAGCAAACAGATAAGTTCGGACATTGCCAAAGCAAGCGTTGAGAGAAGTAAAAATGCAGGCAAAAGGTAATTATAAAGCGGCGGAGAAGAGACTTCGCCGCTTTTGTAAAATTTCTGTGAACTGCCGAATTTTAACAATACTTTAACATCAATATGTTATGATTAGTCAAACTCATTAAATTGGAGGGACGGCTATGTTTAAAATATTGGTGGTTGAGGACGATAGAGACCTGAATAAAACGGTATGTGAATATTTGGACAGAAATGGTTACGAGGCGGTAGGCTGTTTAGAGGCGAATGAAGCGTACAACGAAATGTACGGCAATGTTTTCGACCTGATAATTTCCGACATTATGATGCCGAAAATCGACGGCTTTGAATTTGCGGAAACTGTGCGCTCACTTAACAAGGATATTCCCATTCTTTTTATGACTGCAAGAGATGATTTCCGTTCCAAACAGCGGGGGTATGGCATTGGAATTGACGACTATATGGTCAAGCCCGTTGACCTTGACGAGCTGCTTTTGAAAATCGGCGCACTTCTTCGGCGTGCTAAAATTGCAAACACAAAACAAATTACGGTAGGCTCTCTTACTCTTAATGCCGAAGAGCGCTCCGCAGTACTGGACGGAGAGGATATTCCGCTGACTGTGCGGGAATTTAATCTGCTTTATAAATTGCTTTCCTACCCGAAAAAAACATTTACCCGTTCCCAGCTTATGAACGAATTCTGGGATGCCGAGTCCGAGTCGGGTTCAAGAACGGTGGACGTTTATATGCGGAAGCTTCGGGAAAAATTTGAGGACTGCAAGGATTTTGAAATAGTTACCGTACACGGTCTCGGCTACAAGGCGGTGCTGAAATGAGCAGAAAAAGTTCACAAAAAGTCGGCTTCGGAATATTGAGATTTATAACGTTTTTTGCGATTATTTCCTTTGTTGTGACCTGTTCGTTTTTGCTGTTTTTTACATCTGCAAGCTTTGACGAAGTTTTTATCAGAAGAAATGCGCCGCTTACATTTTTAAATATTTTTCTGCTGACCTTTATCCTTTGGGTAATTGATCATATCCGCAGAAAAATTACTATAGAACGTCCCGTAAAAATGATAAAATCCGAGCTTGACAAAATCACAAAGGGCGATTTTAACGTAAAAATACCCCGTGTTACCGATATTGCGGACGAGAGTAATTTTAACGAAATAATCGACGGCATAAACAAAATGTCAGAAGAATTAAAGGGTGTGGAGACTTTGCGGACTGATTTTATTGCAAATGTGTCCCACGAGTTAAAAACTCCGCTGGCGGCGATAAATAATTACGGCACACTTATGCAAAGTCCCGACTTGACAGAGGAAAAACGAATTCAGTATGCAAAGTCGGTAACGGACGCTTCCCGCAGTCTTGCAAACCTTATTACAAATATTTTAAAGCTGAACAAGCTTGAAAATCAGCAGATTTACCCTGTCAGCAAGCCGTACAATTTAAGCGAACAGCTATGCGAATGTATGCTGTCCTTTGAGGAAGTGTGGGAGAGAAAAAATCTTGATATAGAAACGGATATCGAGGAAGATATTTTTATAAATGCCGACGCCGAAATGCTGTCCCTTGTGTGGAACAACTTGTTCTCCAACGCAGTAAAATTTACGGATATGAACGGTAAAATTTCCGTCACGCTGAAAAAAGAAAACGGCGTTTCGGCAGTTTCCGTAAGTGATACGGGCTGCGGAATGTCCGCCGAAACGGGCAGGCATATTTTTGAGAAATTTTATCAGGGAGACACCTCTCACGCGGCAAAGGGAAACGGTCTTGGGCTTGCTTTGGTAAAGCGTGTTGTTGATATTACAAACTGCGAAATATCCGTTCAAAGCGAGCTTGGAGAAGGCAGCACATTCACGGTAAAATTAAGGTGTGATGAAGATGAAACGGTTTAAAGAATTTATTTATAAAATGCTTTTTCCGCCTGTGTGGGTAATCGTTCTAACCTCGTTGATCGGCTTCCCTGCCGTAATAATTTCACTTGTTTTTTTGAGCAGTACAAATCCCATTTCGTATATTTCCTATGTGCTTTCTGCATATGCTCTGACGGTTTTGTGCGCAAATTTTCCGAGGGCAAAAAAGCGGTGCAAGGAGCTTATTTACGGCGACGAGGTAAAAATAATAGTTTCCTTCCGCAAATTTATGCACCGCTATAAATACACTTCAATGTATCTGGACGACATAGAATTCCGTGCAAAAGTTTCGCTGTACAGCGGGCTTGCGGTTAATATGTTTTATGCGGTTTTCAAATGCGCAACGGGAGTTATTTTTCGTTCTGCGTGGCTTTGGGCGATAGGAATTTACTATGTTATGCTAAGTGCGATAAGATTTACTTTAATGCGGAATGTGAGAATTACCGACAAAAAGGAACACGGTATCGAAAGGAAAATCCACGAATATAAAAGCGCGCGTCTGTGCGGAATTATGATGTTTGCTCTTAATGCTGCAATGGGCGGAATGACGGTGCAGATGATATGGCAGAACCGCAGCTACGAGTACAAAGGTTACATTATTTATATTTCCGCGCTGTACGCATTTTACTGTTTAATAAATGCGGTCGTGAATGTTGTGAAATTTTCAAAGAGAAACAACGCAATACTTTCGGCGGCAAAAATTCTCGCGCTTGCGGGTGCACTGATGTCAATGTTTGCACTACAGACTGCTATGTTTTCGGCGTTCGGCGGCGGAGAAAAATTACAGCGGCTTATGAATACGATAACAGGCGGTGCGGTTTGTTTAATTGTAATGGGAATGGCTGTTTTTATGATAGTCAGGGCAAACGTCCGCCTGAAAGAACTTGGAAACGAAAGGAGCGCTATTAATGGATAACAACGAAAGATTTGAGTACACATATTCCGCAAAACAGCAGTCGGAGCTTGAAAATATCCGCAAAAAATATCTTCCCCAAGAGGAAACCAAAATGGAAAGACTGCGACGTCTTGACAAAAGTGCAGAACGTTACGGATCAATAATTTCAATTACAGTAGGCATAACGGGAACACTGATAATGGGCTTCGGAATGTGTCTGTGCCTTGAATGGTCGCAGTTTATTGCAGGCGTAATTATCGGTATCGCGGGAATGGTAATTCTCGGTTTGGCTTATCCGATTTTTAAATATGTAACAAAGAAACGGCGTGAAAAAATTGCGCCCGAAATTTTAAGGCTTACAGAGGAAATCGAGCGGGAAAATTTTTCGGAGAAATAAGGTGAAAGCTTGAAAAAGAAAATTGTTAAAATTGATAAAAACGGCAACAAAACGGAAAAAGAAATTTACTATATTCCTGTCAGATATATTCTTGCGGTCTTAATTACAATTGCGGAAACGGCGGCTGTTGTCGCCATTGTCGTTGCGCTTATGTACAAAGTCCCATATTTCAGTATTGCGGTTTTGCTGACGGAGATCGGAGTAGTACTTCAAATCATTAATTCCAACGATAATCCCGACTATAAAATTCCGTGGCTGCTTATCGTTCTTATAGTGCCTGTTGCGGGTTTTATGATTTATTTTATGTACTATTCGAGAAGGTTTCCGGAAAAATTTATAAAACGTCTTTCAAAGATGAACAGCATTGAGGTCAAGGACGATTGGTCAGAGCTTGACGCTTTGGAGAATGAAGATATTCTCGCATACAGACAGGCTTTGCAGCTTTGCAAAACCGCCAATACTCATTTATACAGAAACACAAAAATAAAATATTTTGAAGTCGGCGAGAAAATGCACACGGCAATGCTTGAGGATTTGAAAAATGCAGAAAAATTTATTTTTCTTGAATATTTTATAATTGAAGAGGGTGTCTTCTGGAATTCAATTCTGGAAATTCTCAAAGAAAAATCGGCGCAGGGCGTTGAGGTCAGAGTTGTCTGGGACGACATAGGATGTATGGCTCTGCTGCCCGGAGATTATTACAAAACTCTTGAAAAAATAGGTATTCATGCCATACCGTTTGCCAGACTGCGAGGTCAGGCGAATAACGAATTCAACAACCGCAGTCACCGAAAAATTACGGTAATTGACGGAAAAATCGGCTATACGGGCGGCATTAACATTGCAGATGAGTACATAAATGTTACGCACCCGTTCGGTCATTGGAAGGACACGGGAATACGTATGCAGGGCGAAGCCGTTGCCGAGCTTACAAAAATGTTCATTACGGACTATGCTCTTAATTTCAGAAAAATTGCTGAAGAATATGAAAAATACTACTGTATTTCTGAAAAATGCGCCGACGACGGATTTCTGATACCGTTCGGAAGCGGTCCGAGACCTATTTACAACAAAGAAGTTGGCAAAGCGGTAATCATGAATATGCTTAATCAAGCGAAGCGGTATGTTTATATTACAACGCCTTATCTTATCATTGACAACGAGCTTTGTCAGGCTATTGAAAACGCTGCGCTGCGAGGAATTGATATAAAAATCGTTACTCCGCATATTCCCGATAAAAAAATAATTTTCGGTATGACAAGAAGCAGCTACAAGCGTTTTATTGACAGCGGGGCGGAAATTTATGAATACACGCCCGGATTTATTCATGCAAAGCTGTATATTTCAGACGACGAGGCTGCTATGATCGGCACGATAA
>CAMWVO010000104.1 GCA_947177695.1 uncultured Clostridia bacterium | reverse complement strand
TATTTATGTTGTATAATTAAATAAATGTTAATAAATTTTTATACGGCTCATAACAGCTTGTCCCAATACAACTACCGAGAGGAGCAGTCTAATGGATCATATGCACTGTGGTGAAGTGTCTTTCAGTGCAAGGGAGCTTCTTAAAGCGCTGGATAATACTTCTATCCATTATTTTGAATACAACGTCCGCAGCAGGTCTATCGTAATACCTCAGCGAACCTGCGAAAGATTTAAATGCAGACCCGTATACGATAATATGCCCCATTCCTTTGCGGAGGAGTTCGTTCTCGAAAAGGACTTTTACGCTTTCAATAAAATGCACGCCGAAATAGACGGCGGCGCGGAGACAGCCGACGCATTGTTCAGAAGCAAAAGCGAAAAAACCTGGTGCCGCGTTACCCTTACCGCCGCGGAGCGGGACGAAAACGGCGATACTATTCGGGCGATAGGCATAATCGAAGACCTGTCAAAGGAAAAGCAGAACGAGAAGCGCTACTCCAAATGGATCGACGCGCTGGGCGAAATGTACCGCACCCGCTGCTACATTGACATGACGAGCGGAAACTACTCCATGATAGACAGCAGGTTCGATTCTCCCGTCAGCATTCCCGACAGAGGCAAAACAAGCGAGATGCTGAAAACCTATGCGGAACACTGCGTTTTTGAGGACGACCGCTCCGAATATCTGTCTAAATTCAACATGGATAATATCCGTTCCCGTCTGGACGAGAACCGCCGCAGCTTCAGTCTCGTATACCGCCAGCGCAACATTTCCGGCGAACTGAACTGGGTACGGGGAACGATGATACTTGTGGACACTCTGCCCGACGGTTCGGTATACCATGTTCTCTATACAATGCGGTTCATCGACGAGGAAGTCAGGGAAAAGGCTTTGCTGGAATCCTCGCTCAGTCTTATGAAAGATACATATTACCGCATAGGCTGCATAGACCTGAACAAAAACTCCATGAAAACGATCACCATTTCGGAAAGCGAACAGGCGGAGGCTCCGCTTTTCAAGGGTAATTTTGACGCTCAGATACGAAGCTTTGCGGAGGAATATGTCCTCAAAGAGTACAGGGAAAAATTTCTGAACATAATGCTTCCCTCCAGAATGAAAACCATTTTCGATCTCGGTTCGGACTATATTGACATTACATACCGCAGACTTGAAAACGGAAAGCCCAGATGGGTACGCACAGAGCTTGTCCCCCTCAGGGGGTACTCTCCGAAAAACAGGCAGGTAATGTGGTACGTGAAGAACATTTCCCGTGAAAAAGCCGCTGAGGAAAAGCTTTCAAAAACGCTTCTGCAGGTCAATAACGACATAAATCTACGTCTGGAAACTATCCTCGGAGGTATTTCGGGCGGCTTCAAGATCAGCCATGACGACGAAAAATTCACATATTCTTACGTAAGCGAGTCAACCGCCGTTCTGTTCGGTTATTCTGTGGAGGAGTTTTTAGCCGCAACAAACAACAGCGCTGTAGACAACATTTATCTTCCCGACCGCAGCGAGGCGGTGGAGACTGCCGTGAACGATCTTCGTCAGAACGGCACATATTCCGTAAAATACCGCGTAAGGAGCAAGGACGGCAAACTCAAGTGGATAGTGGACAGCGGCAAAAGGGTCACGGACGAAAACGGTCAGAAGCTTATCTACAGCTTCTACAACGACGTTACCGAGCTTGAGGAAAGCAACACCGAGCTTCGCAACGCGCTCACTATGCTCGGTCATATGGTGCGTTCGCTGAAATGCGGAATATTCGCGTACCGTCTGCCGCGCAGAGAGATACTTCTCATTAACAACGAAGCAAAGTATCTGTTCGGCTGGAACAGCAGTGATGCCGAAATAAACATGAACCGCATTATGCGGGAGCATATACTTCCCGAGGATATAGCCGCGATGTCCAATGCGGTAAAGAGCATAAAAAATACGGGAGACGAAGCGGCGTATGAGTTCCGCATAAGTCACGGCGACGGAAATATACGCAGAGTGCAGGTCAACTCGCGTATGCTGGAATTTGACGACGGCAGCAAATTTATTTTAAGCGCAATGCTGGACGTTACCGATACCTACGAGCTGACCGAACTGATAATGGAGGAGCGCAGTCAGTACCGCGACGCGCTGCTGACAAACTGCGAGTACGCTTATTCCTTCGACCTGACAGAGGGATATATAACCGAGGAGTATGTTACAAGGCATGGCGTGAACCCGTTCAAAAAGTATAATATAGAGCTTCCGGTAAGCTTTGACGAGTTCATTAAAAAGTGGCTTGACGGTGCAAAGCCGAAATTCCTCGAACCCGAAATGGCAAACGAGCTGAGCCGCAGCGAAATGCTGAAAAAATTCAGTGCGGGCGAGCGGAGTGCCGAGGTAGAGTACTACAGCGAAAAAACGGATACTTATACGAGAGTTACCTCGCTTTTGTCCCTTAGTGAGAGAAACGGTCACATTATTGCAGTTATCGTCGGCACCGATACCACCAAGGGCAGACAGGGCGAAGCCCGCGCAAAGCAGGCTCTTATGGACGCTTACGAGGCGGCAAGACGGGCAAATTCCGCAAAATCGGACTTCCTGTCAAGAATGAGCCACGATATCCGCACGCCTATAAACGCCATCATCGGTATGACCGCCATCGCAGGCACTCACCTTGACGACAGAGACAGGGTAACGGACTGTCTGAGCAAGATAACCGTTTCCTCAGGACATCTGCTGTCGCTTATCAACGAGGTTCTGGATATGTCCAAGATCGAGTCGGGCAAGGTGGATCTCAACGAGGAGGAGTTCAACCTTTCCGACCTTGTGGACGCGCTTATTTCCATGATACGTCCGCAGGCAAATGCCAAAAATCAGACAATCAAGGTGATAATACGGGACGTGGAACACGAAAAGGTGATCGGCGACAAGCTGCGTATCCAGCAGTCCTTCCTGAACCTTGCGGGCAATGCTGTCAAGTATACTCCCGAGGGCGGAAGCATCAGCATCTATATTACCGAGAAAAGCCAGAGAAACGCAAGAGTGGGAAGATACGAATTTATTTTTGAGGACAACGGCATAGGTATGTCTCCCGAATTTGTGGAGCATATTTTCGAGCCGTTTTCAAGAGCCACCGACAGCCGCGTGAGCAAGGTCGTCGGATCGGGTCTGGGACTTGCGATCACCGACAATCTTGTAAAAATGATGAACGGCGACATAAAGGTGGAGAGCGAGCTTGGAAAGGGTTCGCGGTTTACGGTCAATATTTCGCTGAAGCTTCAGGCAGCCGGGGATATCTCCTGCGAAGCGTTTGCCGACCTGTCCGTGCTTGTTGCGGACGACGAGGAGTTTACCTGTGAAAACGCCTGCCGTATGCTTAATGAAATGGGCATGAAGAGCGAATGGGTTACCGACGGAAAGTCTGCGGTGGAAAAGGTCATGCTCAGACACAGCAGCGGCGAGGACTATTTCGCGGTCATTCTGGACTGGGAAATGCCCGAAATGGACGGCGTTCAGGTCACAAGGGAGATACGCAGACAGATAGGTCCGGACGTGCCTGTCATAATCATTTCTGCCTACGACTGGTCGGATATTGAGCTTGAAGCCAGAGTGGCGGGCGCGGACGCTTTTATCGGCAAGCCGCTGTTCAAATCAAGACTTGCGCGGGTCTTTAATGAAATGATATCGGGCGAGAGCAGTACGCCTGCCGAAAACGACATTGATATCCTTAAAAAGGAGGACTTTTCGGGCAAGCGTGTCCTTTTGGCAGAGGATAACGAGCTTAACACCGAAATAGCCGTGGAGCTGCTTGAAATGACGGGACTTACCATTGAGTGCGCCGAAAACGGTCGGATCGCAGTTGATAAATTTGCCGCTTCCGAGCAGGGGTACTACGACCTTATCTTCATGGATATCCAGATGCCGATAATGAACGGAACCGAAGCTGCGCGGGCGATACGCTCCCTTGACCGTCGGGACGCAAAGAGCGTACCAATTGTGGCGATGACGGCAAACGCATTCAACGACGACGTTCAGGCGTCCCTGAATGCTGGCATGAACGAGCATATCCCCAAGCCGCTGGACTTGAAGGTACTGGTAAAAACTCTGAACAAATGGCTGAACTGACAGCAAAAACGCACTCTCTTTCATCGGAGAGTGCGTTTTGATTTTTATATGGCTGCGATCTCGTAAAGCTCCTTTTCCTTATCGTTGGCAATGTAGTCGTAGAAAGCTTTCAGACACTTTCCGCGGGAGAGCGTCGTATTATAGCCGAA
The DNA here is from genome assembly GCA_947177695.1 of uncultured Clostridia bacterium. Classification (GTDB taxonomy): domain Bacteria; phylum Bacillota; class Clostridia; order Oscillospirales; family Ruminococcaceae; genus RGIG8773. The sequence continues at coordinate 2,425 of CAMWVO010000104.1, read as the reverse complement.
TTCCTCGCCGTCGGAAATAAGACCTTTCGCCTTTGCGATAGCGATGTAGCCGCAGTAAGGATTATCCTGCGAAACGTTCTTGTATGGCGGAGCGTAAATTCCCTCTATACCTGCCGCGGTAAAGCAGTTGTTCGCGTAGGTGTACACATAAATTTTAGCCAGTTCTCCGCGGGTAAGCTTTTTCTTGAGCATATGGTTCTCGAAGTATTCGTATCTGTCGGTTTCTTTGTTGTACTTCCTTTCACTGGGGTAAAGTCCGAGGATATTTGTGCCGTGAGCCTGTCTGCAAAGCTTTGCAAACTCTTCTATGGTTATTGCTCCGTCCGGGTCGAGGGTCTCGCTGTCGGTAATGCGGATACCGTATTCAAACAGGGTGGTTATCTCCTTTTCGTACTTGTGACCCTTTATGTCGGTGTAAAGCTTTGCTTCCTTCTGCGGCTCGGATTTCTTTTCGGCAATATAGTATGGTTCGCCTCTGCTTGTTATACGTTCGCCCGTTACCGCGTTGATAAGATAATTCGGTTCAAATTCATAGGTCAGATACACATGGGAGGCAAGCTGCAAGTCGGTAAATCCCGTATAGTAAAGGTCGGGCTTCATGCGCTCGAAAAGCTTTTTGTAGGCTTCCTCTTCGGTTACAAGATTTGCTTCGGGGAATTCTATTTCATGGTATATATGACCGAATCCCAGTACCTCGCCCCGCGAGTCCACCCAGACTGTCATAGTGTCAAAAACAGCAGGCAGACCGTTTACATAGCGGGTGTAATAGAACGAGCCCTCTACAGTATTCTCGTCAATTTCCATATTATTGTCATAACGGTATTCTCCCGCCTTGCCGCCTATAAAATGCTTGGCAGCTTTTCCGGCAGTGGCAAGAGCCGTTTTTTCATTGAGGACGGTCGTGTTTTTATTTTTGCTTTTATCTCCGTAATCGTATGATTTGCTGAAGCTTATTATATTTCCGCTGTATGCGTCAAGAGTGACATTGAGATAAATATTGTCCTTGGTCTCGTCAGAGGAGGTAAATTCAAATTTCAGATAGCGGGACGGGCGGCTCACGCCGTAGTCGTCCGTATAGGAGGAAACAGTGTTGCTCTTTAATACAAGCTCCTTGTTAAAAACAATGTACTCGTCCGCCTTGATTATTTTGAGAGCCTCCTCATAGCTGAGGTATTCGTTCTCCTTTTCGAGAGCCTCTTTTTCCGCATCGCTTAGATCGTAATCATCGTCATCGTAAGCTTCTTCATCGTACGGCGCATAAGCCACATCGTCGCTGTCGTATCTGCTCCATGAGTAAGCGTCTGTATAGGAAAACTTTTCACGGTCATCGTAAAGAGAGGTGTACTTGCCTGTCAAAGCGTCTATCTCGTTTTCACCGCTTACCGTCGGTTCGTAAACGGCAAGCACATACGGAGTATAAATATGCTCGTCCGTCTCCGCGTTGTATTCGTATTTGGTGAATAAATCATAGTACGCTTTCAGCGGCTTGCGGGAGGCGTAAATGTCGGACACCTCTTTTACGGAAAGCTTTTTTGAAGCGTCGGGAAGCTTAGCGTCGCTCCACCATTTCAGGGAATATTCCAGCAGCTCTCCCGTATCGCGGTCGATGGTAATGCTGCCGTAGTTGCTGCCGAAGTCAATGCCGCTTTCCTTTCGGCTGATACTGTAGTCTACAGTATTTCGGAAAAGGTTCATTTCGGAGGAAGTCCGTTCTATAACGGGATTTCCTTTCAGATCGGGGTTAAGCTGATAAAGATACTTTTTAGCCAGATCATCCTGCTCCTTTGCGGAGAGCTTTGCAAAGCTCGGCTTGCTGCTGCCGTTTCTTCCGACAGAGTGCCTGTAGATGCTGATAAAGCCGTTATAGTATTCTACCGAAACCGCTTCTTCTGCGTCATAATAATCGTCGTAATCATCGTTTTCGTTCATACGGTACCATCTGAACTGGTAATAGGTGGTATCGTACTGTGTTTTTGTCTCATACTCAAATTTGTCGAGACTTTTCGGAATGGTCACTCTTTTTTTTATGTCAAGAATGGCGTTTCGCATAGCGGTGGTCTCGGCGTTTTCCTCCGTTTTGGAGGACGTGCCGTTATCCTGCGCAGTCGCGGGAACATACGGTACTGCCGAAACTGCGAGCAGCACGCCCAAGGCTGCCGAAATAAGTCTGCGGAATTTCATAAAATTTCCTCCCCATAAGTTTTTGAGTGTCTCTGACTATAATACAATTCGGAATGGTTATTTTTTTCATTTTTTCTTTTTGCTTTTAATATTTACAATTTAGACATATTTGTTTTCGGCGGACAAAGCTTTGTTTCGTCCAAAACGTCACACTGTGACGTTTTGGAGACTTTGTTTGGCTGAAACCTCACAAAGGAGGGGCGGTCGTGTTCGCCCCTCCTCGAAACGGCTCTCGCCGTTTCTC
>CAMWVO010000103.1 GCA_947177695.1 uncultured Clostridia bacterium | reverse complement strand
CGGCGTTTATTTAAGCGCGGCTGCGGCGCTGGCAGTAAGTCTTGCAGGCGTGATATTTTCCGGAAAGGAGTTTTTCGGCGAAATGTCCGCAAGCTTTTTTATGACGGCTGTATGCGCGGCGGGAGTTATATTGATGATAGTACAAAGCAAAAAATTATTGGTTGGAAAGGATAATTATTATGGAATTAAAGATTGACCGCGTTACGAAAAATTACGGAAGCAAAATTGCCTGCGACAGGCTTTCCATAACGCTTGGAAAAGGCGTTTACGGACTTTTGGGTGCAAACGGCGCGGGAAAGACCACGCTTATGCGAATGATGTGCGGTATTCTTAATCCCACGTCGGGGACTGTTTCCTATGACGGCATAGACGTTTCCCGCGAGGAATACCGCGATATTCTCGGATATCTGCCCCAGGATTTCGGGTACTATCCCGAATTTACGGCGCAGGATTTTATGATGTACATTGCCGCATTAAAGGGCATACCCAAAAGCAAAGCCAAGGCTAAAACGGCGGAGCTTCTTGAAACGGTATCTCTGAAAAACGAAGCAAAAAAGAAAATAAAGACATTTTCGGGAGGAATGAAGCAGCGTCTCGGCATTGCGCAGGCTCTGCTGAACGACCCGAAAATATTAGTGCTTGACGAACCTACCGCGGGACTTGACCCCAAGGAGCGTGTGCGTTTCAGGAATATTATTTCCCGAATGGGCGCGGACAGGATAATCCTGCTTTCGACCCATATTGTTTCCGACATTGAGCATATTGCGGACACAATACTTGTAATGAAAAACGGTCAGCTTATCCACGAAGGTTCTCTTGATGAAATTATTGAAGTTATCAAGGGTAAGGTCTGGGAATGTACCGTTCCGCAGAAAATTGCGGACGAGTTTACGGTCAAGTATCCAATTATCAACACAAGAAATGCGGGAGACGAAATTTTCCTGCGTCTGGTGTGCGATGAGAAGCCCTGCGAAACTGCTGTAAATGCGGAGGCTACCTTGGAGGACTTGTATCTTTATTATTTCAGCGAAGAGGAGAAAGGCGAATAAAAAATGTTTTTCACACTTTTAAAATACGAATTTAAAAAGCTTTTCAAGAAAAAATCCGTGTGGATAACCGTTATCATAAGCGCGCTTTGCATACCCGTCAGCCTGCTTTTAAATCTTACTTTTTACGGTGTTACCATAGATACCGTGCGGGGCAGTCTGTCGGGACGATATTTAGCCGTTTTGAAAGCTGATATTGAACAGGACAGGGAGCTTTCCGGCAGACCCATAGATGATGATTTTCTCACAGTTCTGCAAGAGGCGGAAAAGGTTTCGGAGATCGGAAAAAGCTATGATAAAAATTCACCGGAATATATCAAATACATCAGAGCGTATGACGAGGCAAACTCTTATGTATTTGTAATGAACGGTTACGGCGATACCGACGGCATGACCGCCGAAACGCTTTACCGCACACGAGCCGAATATATGGAGGACGAATGGGATTACTACCTGCTTGACGAGGGTGCAAAGCAGTACCTGAAAGCTTTGGACGATAAAAACGTCAAGCCCTTTACATACCGCTATTGCTCGGCTTACCGCGTTATAAATCAGGGCATATCAATGGGCGGAATATTACTGGTTTTTGCGGCGGCGATATGCATCCCCGGAATTTTCATTGAGGATAAGCGTACCCGTACCGACAGGATAGTTTATTCCTCAAAGCACGGCAAGACCTTGGTTTACGGCGCAAAAACCACTGCTGCGGCGCTTTTTCTCATGGCGGATTTTCTGCTTGTTGCCGTTATGTCGGTAATTATTTCCGCGCCTTTTTATGGATTTGAGGGCTTCGATGCACCTGTTCAGATGATTGACCCTATGCTTGCTATGAATTTTACCTGCGGAGAAACCGTACTGATACTGGCGGGCATGGGCATTGCAGAGGCTGTTATACTTTCAGTGATATGCATGATAATTTCCGAGCTCACTTCAAGCGGAAAGCCTGTAATTGTTACAATGTTTTTAATGCTTTCGGCGGGATCTATGGTTACTGTCGAACCTACGCACAAAATTCTTATACGCCTTTGGGATATTCTTCCCTCACAAATAGCTTTTGATGACAGTGCCTTTTCGGTAAATCTTTTCAGATGCTTCGGGAAATATTTTTTTGCGTACCAAGCCGCTCCCGTGATATATCTTGCTGTTTCGGCAGTATTGGTATGGGTTGGCTATACGCACTATAAACGGTATCAGACAAAATAAAAAATAAGGTGAATGTTATGCTTGATATTTTAAAATTTGAACTTTATAAAATCGTAAAAAGAAAGCGGTTTTTATTTTCTCCGATAATAATTCTGGGAACAATAATTATCTTGCTATCGGCTGCGCTTTCTTCGGCATACTCCTATGACGGAAACGGAAACCATGTATTTGGCTATAAAGCTATAAAATATGAAAAAGCGCGTGCGGAAAAAATTTCGGGAGAGCTTACCCCTGAAAAAGTCGCAGATGTGATTGAGTTGTACAACATAGTTGCAAGCGATACCGACAATTTGACAGAGTACGATACTATCAAAGACAGCGTTTATAATTCGGAGCTTTATCCCTATCAAAAGATAATCAGGTGCGTTGCGGTGGCGTACACTCAAACTGGGCAGCCGGACTACAGAATAATAAATACTTTAACATATGACGATGGTCTGGATTTTTACAACAGAAGAGACAAGCAGGTTATTGATACATTGAACATGGATTATTCCTACGGAAATTATTCTGACGAAGAAAAAAATGTCATTTTAAAATTTAACGAAAATGTCTCCGAGCCTTACGTTTTGGGCTATACCTTGGGCTGGGAAAGCCTGATAGAATACGCCTTTCCGTTTTTTGTTATTTTGACATTTGTAGCTTTAATAAATGTTTCCTCCGTGTTTTCAAACGAGTTTCAGCGGGGTACGGCGCAGGTGATCTTATCCTCCAAGCACGGACGGAGCAAAATTTTTACCGCAAAAATCATTTCGGTATTTTTGATATCCACCCTGATGTTTGCGGTATTTGTCGGTATCTATGTTCTTACATTTGCAGCGGTTTACGGTCTTGGCGGAAGCGGCGCAAGCATACAGAGCCTGATTTTATTGTCCGTATACGACCTTACTCTGGGAGAAGCTTTTTTCACCGCTGTTATTATCGCTTACGCCGCATTTATTTTTGTAATATTTTTAACATTGACAATTTCCGTTGTGTGCAAAAGCAATTTTACGTCTGTGCTTTTGGCGTTGGCGCTGTATTTTATACCAATTTTTTTGAATTATTCAAAAAGCAGCAAGCTGTTCAATTATATTGTGGATTTGTTTCCCATAAAGGCTCTGAACGCCTTTGAAATGTTCAAACAGTACAAGCTTTACGGATTTTCGGATACGCTTGTAAGACAGCCATATTTTGTAATGGCTTTAATGCCGATATTGGCGGTCATTTTAACTGTGGCTGCAAAAAATATTTATTCCCGTTTAAGCTATGATTAAGGAGTGAATTTATGAATTTGTTTTTTGACCTTGCAGGCTATGAATTTAAAAAGATACTGTGCAGAAAACGTACCGTAATAACGCTTACTCTTGTTGTACTTATCGGAGCATTAAGCGTTTTTGGCACAATAATCGGCAATTATTACTACACGGACGAAAACGGCAATGAGATAACAGTTTCAAGATATGATGAGGAAATGATAGACCGCCGATACGGTGAGGAGCTGTCGGGACGGGTCATTGACGCAGACCTTATTATGGAGGCGGTTGAGGCGTACAGACAGGTGCCGCTGAACGGAGACCGTCATTATGCCGATACCGAAGAATATCGGAATAATGCAAGGAAGTACAGCCAAATTTATCATATTGCAAGAAGAACCTTTAATCTGAACGGTGTGGAGGATTTTCAAAACCTTACCCGTGAACAGGCGGAGCAGTTCGACAAAATACGCAGAGAAAATCGCGAATATGTTATTGAAAATTCCAAAATAAGCGAAAATATGAGGGCGTATTGGCAAAAGTGTCTGGACGGGTCTCCGAAGACATTGACTTACGAGGAAAGCGGCGGCTACTACAGATTTGTGACTATCATGTACACAACAGCAATGATGGCAGGCGCAGCTATTGCAATAATTATTTCGGGAATTTTCTCCGAGGAATACACAAACGGCGCGGACAGTCTTATACTTTCCTCAAAGCACGGCAAGGGACTTGTTATCGGAGCAAAGCTTTTTGCAGCTTTTGTAATATCGGCGGTACTGATAATCCTGCTTACTGCCATAAACTATGTCGAAGCAATGATGATCTGGGGTACAGGCGGCGCGGACGCTCAGCTGGTACTGATGGGAAATATTTTTCCGTACAAAATAACAATAGGTCAGAGTGCGCTTTTATATTCCATATGTGCGCTTGCGGCGTGTCTGCTTTTTGCGGCAATTACCGCCATGCTTTCGGCAATGTTAAAAGCGCCCTTCAACACTATTGTAATAATGGCAATACTTCTCATAGTGCCTATGTTTATAAACGTACCCGACGAAGCTCCGATATGGGTACTTACTCTTAACAATCTCCTGCCCACCAATATGATGGCGTTCTGGGGAGCGATGTATGAGTATCAGTACGAAATATTCGGGTTGATAATCCCGCCCTATGTTTTCATACCCGTATTTGCGGCAGCGGCTTCATGCGCTTGCGTATATTTTGCATACCGCGCATTCAAAAAACACCAGATCAGCTGAACTAAATTAAGAACCTGTCCTCACAAAGTACGTGTACACACGCTTGTGAAGACAGGTTCTCAATTATTTTAACTAAATGAACAAATCCTTGCATCTCAGTTTTCAGTGAAACGCATTGAAAGGGAAACATCTTTACTGCTCGTTATTTGTGTCCGAGAACTTTATTCTGCCGCTGTTTATCAGCGACAGAATACAATCGACGATATCCGGGTCGAACTGCTTGCCGCGGTTGTTTTTCAGCTCGCTGATGATGACCTCCTCGGAAAGACTGCTTCGGTAGCAGCGGCGGCTGTTCATTGCGTCGAACGCGTCAGATACGCATATTATGCGTCCGATGATCGGTATATCCTCGCCGCTGATACCGTTCGGGTAACCCTTGCCGTCGTAACGCTCGTGATGGCTGATCGCGCCCGAACCCATGCCGTCTATAGCGGTGAAGTCGCGCAGTATATCCGCGCCGTACACCGTGTGTTTTTTCATTATTTCGTATTCCTCATCGGTAAGACGTCCCGGCTTGGTGAGTATCTGGTCGGGTACATATATTTTACCGCAATCGTGCATTAACGCAATATAGTAGATCTGATTGCACTCATCCTCGTAAAATCCAAGCTTTTCGGCGAGCATTTTTGAGTACTCGGCAACGCGCAGCGAGTGACCGCTTGTGCTGGGATCTTTTGCTTCTATAAAGTTGACGAACGTCTGCATAGTCTGCTCGATCGCCTTTTCATCACGTTTGCGCTGCTCGATAAAGCGCTTGGTGTTCATGTTCACCGCAATAGTTGATGCAAGGCAGACTATCCACACTATCGTAAATCCGAGCAGTACCCAGAAAAACGGACTTTTGAATATGCTGGTCTGCATATGATAGCGTATTTCACCGACCGAGAAATCCGCAATGTAATCTATATCGCGGTTTTGTATGTACATAATGAAGCCGATCCTTACGCCGCCTTCTTTGTTTGAATCCGCCTGTCTGGGCGGGATCGGCATTTCGTTCATATCGGTATTGGGATAGTAGACGAAATAATCGCCCTCATGCAGCGCTATCATCGGTCCGACGTGCGCCATATAGCCGTCAAGGGTTATGTCAAATCTGGAGTATTCGGCAAGGTTGAGGGTCTGGACGTTTTCGTTTCCCGCCAGAACATTTTGGTGGAACTCAAAGCTGCCGTTCCAGGTGTTGTTGATGTACATTTCCTCCGGCACACGGAGCATGGCTGTCCAGTCAAGCACAGTATCGGCTGTGTTGTTGGTGACGACCATCTCATAGATCGTGCCGACAGCCGGTTCGATAAGGAAGTTTCCGTCATCATCCGGCAGTCCGTCGAATACCCACGAGCCGGAATCGCCGCCTCTTGTAACGATCTCGACAGTCAGGTCGTCAAAGTTGAACAGTGTTCCGTCACGCTCCGCATCTGCCAGAACGTACACTCTCTCACGGGTGTTGTACAGATAATTTTGAAGCAGCAGCGCGGAAGCGCCCAAAACAATAACTACAGGCAGAATGATATTAATAATTTTTATCAGCTTGCCGCCTTTTTTCTTCACAGCGTCCGCCGCCTTTCATCTGTAGAAGTTAACTTTATACATTTATATTATAATATATTTTACATATATTTTCAACCCGTAAAGCCTTGCCATTCAATATAATTGTTTACATTTTACAAATTACAGTTATTTATTTTGTGTAAAGCCACAACATCACCGATGCTCGGTCCGGTATTATACTGACATTCCTGCGCTTAAAGCATAAGTGCATATCCCGCTGTTCTTCGGGAAAATCATTGTCATCTGTCCTCGTCCTTGGCTTTAAAATTGTAAACAGGCTTGATAATGCTGACAATTTCGGCGGTATCTCCGATGTTGTTTACAATATCCTCCATTCCCTTGTAAGCCATGGGACACTCGTCAAGCGTACCGCTGCAAACCGAGGTAC
>CAMWVO010000102.1 GCA_947177695.1 uncultured Clostridia bacterium | reverse complement strand
TCTTCAATCTGCGCAAAGCGTTCCCCGCCCTCGGAAGCATCGTCAAAATAAGGTTTCAGAGCCTCCTTCAACTGCAAATATTCCTCAAGCATCTGTCCCGTTTTTTCATTGATGAGCGCAATATTTCCCTCGTTGCCCGCCTTTTCCATTTCGGCGGCAAGTTCGGAAATATGATCTGCACCGATCTGCCGCGAGGTGCTTTTCAGTGCATGAACTTCAATGGTGTAATCCCGCCAGCGTTCCGCTTCCTTATGTTCAAGTATCGCGCTGTATTTTTTATCGATCGCGCCGAAATACTCCTTAAGAACTGTCCAGAACAGCTTCTCGCTTCCAAGACGCGATATAGCTTCTTTTGTATTAAGCTCCTTGATATTCACCGTATCGGAGCCGCTGTCCAAAGCAGCCGTATCCTGTTCAGGAATGTCTGAAACATCCGGTTTATCCACAGGAAGTATCTTTTCCTTAGGAAGCCATTTTCTCAGTTTTGAGACCGTGTCCTTTACGTCTATGGGCTTTGCAACAAAATCGTTCATGCCCTCTTTTAAGAACATTTCCTTTGCGCCGCCTATAGCGTTAGCCGTCAGCGCTATAATAGGGACATCGTTATAGCTCGGCACGAGCCGTCTGATAATATGAGTAGCCTCAACGCCGTCAACTTCAGGCATCATATGATCCATAAAAATAAGATCATATTTGGTATAATGTATTTTTTCGATAGCTTCCGCCGCGCTGGAGGCAAGGTCTATAGTCATATTCAGCGGTTCGAGCAGACCCTTTGCAACGGTAAGGTTTACGGCGTTGTCGTCAACAACGAGAATATGTGCGTCGGGAGCAACAAATGTAAAGCTGTCGCCTTCTGAGATGCCGCCCTCGAAGCTTATTTCCTGTATTCCCATTGCATTGTAAAGGCTGAGCGAGTAGACCGGCTTGCTGATTACCCTCACATTTGGAATATCTATAGCGTCAAGACTGTCGTAATCGGTAAGCACAAGGCACTGCATATCAGGGTATTTAGCCAGAACTTCCTTTATAGTCTTGGTGAAAAAGAGCTTTTCAACGATAAGGTAATCGACATGCAGATCCTTATAGGAACTTTTATCCGCAAGGTCTGTATATTCCGCGCCAATCCAGTTCAGATCTCTGATGATCTGTCTTTTAACATAATCGTTGCTTACGAGTACCGCTGTTTTAAAGGATTTTTTAAGCTTGGGAACAATAGGCGTTGCGTCAACGATTTTCTGCGGGACTTCAAAATAAAATGTCGTTCCCTTTTCATATTCGCTTTTAACAGAAATTTTTCCGCCCATAAGATTAAGAAGCTGCCGCGTGATCGCAAGTCCCAGACCTGTTCCCTCGATATTTCTGTTTCGCTTGCTGTCCACCTGCTGGAAGGAATTGAAAAGCTTGTGCATATCTTCTTTTTTTATGCCTATGCCAGTGTCGCTTACTTCAGCTTTCATAACTGCGGTGTCTTCGTCCTTGAGTTCAAAATCAATTTTAAAGTGTACTTCGCCGTCATGGGTAAATTTGACCGCGTTCGTAAGCAGATTGAGAATGATCTGATGTATTCTCACGCTGTCGCCGTACAGACTTTTCGGCAGGTCGGGAGATATATCCATTGTAAATTCGATCTCCTTGCTGCCTATGCGGCTGTTTACAATGCTGGTAAGATCGTTTATGAGCGAGAGCGGCTCGTATTCGACCTCGTTGATATCCATTTTGCCCGATTCTATCTTTGAAAAGTCAAGGATATCGTTAATAATTACAAGCAGGTTTTTGCTTGAAGCTTTTATCTGGTGTATGTATTCTCTTGCGGAAGCAGACATCTCCTCACGCAGGGCAAGATCCGCAAGACCGAGAACTGCGTTCATGGGGGTACGGATCTCATGGCTCATATTGGCAAGAAAATCCGATTTCATATGGGAAGCCTTTTCGATCTCCAGATTGCTTTTGTGGAGAGCGTAGCCCTTATAAGCAATATTGGAAAGTATCGTTGCAAAAACATAAAGAAAGTGAGAAGCTTTTTCGACCTGTGCTCTGCTTACAATAGGGACTTTTTTCACAGCCTCCTCATATTCGTCAGGATCAATGCCAAGCTCGGCGGCTGTTTTTCTGATCCTTTCAATATTGGGAGGTTCGGTAAGAACCTGACCGCCGATAAAGCTGCCCACCATTTTTCCGTTAGCCATGATCGGTGCGGCAAAATCCATCAGTCCGGCGTGGCAGTAATAAGAACAGGCATTTCCGTTTGCAAGAGTAAGCTCGGCGCCGTGCATATCGCATTTTTCGCATCTTTTCCGTCCAAGCTCTGTGGGACGTGTATACTTAAAACAGAAATCTGTAAAATTAGAGCCTTCCGTAACCGCAACGCCTTTTCTGTCCGAAGTAAGGGCAGCCATACCCGTCAGATCAGAAAAAGCGTTCTGGAGCTGCTGGAGTACATCTGCGTCTATCAGATCGGTTATATATAAATTTTCATTATCCATTATCCTGCTGCGCCCCAAAGCCTATGTATATGATTTTTCAAGCGGCAAAAGGGGTGATCTCCTTTCAGAATTATTTTGACTGGCTGTATCACGGCAACGCGGTTTCTTTCGGGAATATAAGACAGATCATATTATCCTGCTGTGACAAGGCATTACAGGTATTTTCAACGATCTGTATTATAAGATGATCCGTTAATTGGTCAGATTGCTTACCGTAGCGATAAGCATATCCATATCAATAGGTTTCAGCAAATATCCGTGAGGCTTGAGAGCCATGACCTCCATGATCTTTTCTCTTTCGGAAATTCCCGTCAGGAAGCACACGGGGATATGCGATATTTTGGGATTTGCTTTTATTCTCCTGAATATATCCGCACCTGTCTCAATGGGCATTTCGTAATCCAGGATAACCAGATCTACATTTTTGGCTTCAAGGAATTTTTCAGCAGCCACGCCGTTGACCATAGTTGTAACATCGTATTCATCACTGAGAGCTTCTTTCAGCATTTTCAGTATTATGCGGTCGTCGTCAATAACAAGAACGTGCTTTCTTTCCGACTTTTTCGCAGCGGCGGCTTTTTCCTCTTCTTTTTCCTTTGCAATGTCCGCAGCAGTCTTTGCTTCGGCAGGAGTTTTTCTTGCTTCCTCTTCTGCCTGGGCTTCTTTCTTCTCGTCAAAGTAGCGCGTTATTCTCAGAACAAGGTTATCGACGGATATCGGACGGCGTATGATCAGGTCTGCTTCCGCCGAAAACATCAGATTTTTGGCAAGCTCGTCGCAGGTTTTGGCATCGCCGATAAGGAAAATACTTGCGCCGTTGTATGCTTCATCTCTTTTCAGCGCATTGATCTGCGTTAAAATACTGCTGTGTTCGGAGTTCACAAAGCAGACATAAGCATCGGGACCGAAAAGCTCGAAATGTCCGATAATATCCCGCATACACGGTGTTGTGCTGAGCGAGTTGAAAAATGTTCCCGTGTGTTGGATAAAGTCCATTATCAATGAGGGATTGTTTCCGCTTACAAGAATTTTATATTTCATAAAAAATCAATTCCTTTCGCAATAAAAATTTGAACATAAAGCTTAAATTACTGTACTGTTTTTCAAAGCAGAATTACTGCAGGTACATATAATTAACCTATTATAAGTATATCACAAAAACATTAATTGTCAATAGACTTGTAAAAACATTTACATATTTCTGCTTCCGCAGCTATCGCCGAATGCAGGAAGCAACAAAAAAGAAAGGCTGCACAGGATCGGTGTGCAGCCTTTCATAAACTTAAAGCCCTTATTGTGTCTGTGGGGGAAATTATTTGCCGTAGTATGCTTTTCTGTACAGCTCTTTAAGCTCTTCGATTCTGGGAAGTCTTGGGTTAGCGGTGGTACACTGATCGTCGAATGCCTTGTAAGCAAGGTCCTCAAGAGCGTCGTTGTAGATCTTTTCATCAATGTAGGAATGATTATCCTTTTCGCCCGCTTCCTTGATGGAAAGAGGAATATTAACATCTCTCATGAGCTTTCTTACTGCGTCGGCAAGAGCCTTTACGCCCTCCTGATCGGAAGCGTCCTGAGAAACTAAGCCCAGCATCTTAGCGATCTCTGCGTAGCGCTCGGGAGCCATATAGTGATCGTACTTAGGCCATGCAGCAAACTTTGTAGGTGTAGGCTGACCGTTGTACTCGATAACGTGAGGCAGCAGGTATGCGTTTGCAAGTCCATGAGGAATATGGAACTCGCCGCCCAGCTTGTGAGCCAGAGAGTGGTTTATGCCGAGGAACGCGTTTGTGAACGCCATACCTGCGATACAGGAAGCGTTGTGCATCTTCTCTCTTGCAACGCGGTCTGCGGTGTTGTAGGAACTGGGCAGATACTGGAATACCAGCTTGATTGCATGAAGAGCGAGAGCGTCGGTGTAGTCGTTTGCGAGGATAGAAACGTAAGCCTCGATAGCGTGTGTCAGAACGTCCAGACCTGTGAATGCCGTGGAGGACTTAGGTACTGTGTAAACGAACTGAGGGTCAACAATAGCGATATCGGGAGTAAGCTCGTAGTCGGCAAGAGGATACTTCATGTTCTTGGACCTGTCGGAAATTACTGCAAAGGAAGTTACCTCGGAGCCTGTACCCGAAGTTGTGGGGATAGCAACCATCTTAGCCTTTTTACCCAGCTTGGGGAACTTGTAAACTCTCTTGCGGATATCCATGAACTTCTGAGCCATGCCAACGAAATCGGCATCGGGGTTCTCGTAGAACAGCCACATAGCCTTTGCAGCGTCCATAGCCGAGCCGCCGCCGAGAGCGATTACAACGTCGGGCTTAAAGGAGTTCATAACCTCTGCGCCCTTGCGTACTGTTGTAAGGTCGGGATCGGGCTCAACCTCGCTGAAAATCTCGATAGCGGGCTGAGTAGCGTTCTTTTCAAGCTGATAAACAACTCTGTCAACATAGCCGAACTGAACCATGCCGGGGTCGGCAACGATCATAGCCTTGTGGATATTGGGCATCTTAGCCAGATACTGAACGGAACCGGGTTCAAAATAAATCTTTTCGGGAACCTTAAACCACTGCATATTCAATCTCCTCTTCGCAACTTTCTTTCTGTTTACAAGGTTCTTGGCGGTAACGTTTTCCGAAACGGAGTTCTTTCCGTAAGAGCCGCAGCCCAGCGTCAGGGACGGAGCCATGGAGTTGTAAACGTCGCCGATAGCGCCGAAGGAAGCAGGGGAGTTAACTACGATACGGCTTGCCTGCATTGTGGAACCGTATCTCTCGATGATCTTTTCGTCGGAAGAGTGAACTACAGCAGTGTGTCCTGCGCCGTGCTTGAGCATTTCCTCGCACATTTCAAATGCGTGGTCTGTGGAGTCAGCCTTAACTACCGCAAGAACAGGGGAGAGCTTCTCCAGAGCGAGAGGATACTTCTCGGCGTCAGTGCCGGGCAGCTCTACGCAGAGAACCTTGGTCTCCTTGGGAATGGTGATGCCTGCCTTTTCGGCGATCTGCCAGGGATACTGACCAACAACCCATGGCTGAACAGCCATTTTCTCAACGTTGATAACAACGTCCTGGATCTTCTGGATCTCGTCTGGGTTAGCGAAGTAGCAGCCGTGGTATTTCATGAAGCCTACAGCTTCGTCGTAAATTTCGGTGTCGATGATGGCAGCCTGCTCGGAAGCGCAGATCATACCGTTATCAAAGGATTTGGAAAGAACCAGATCGTGAACAGCCTGCTTGATGTTGGCGGTTTTTTCGATGTAGCAGGGGGTGTTTCCGGGACCAACGCCGAGTGCGGGCTTACCTGCGGAATAAGCAGCCTTAACCATTCCGGGACCGCCTGTAGCAAGGATCGTGGCAACGTCGGGGTGGTTCATGAGCAGACCTGTAGCCTCAACGGAGGGGTACTCGATCCACTGTACACAGTGCTTGGGAGCGCCAGCCTTGACAGCTGCGTCACGGAGAATCTCAGCGGCTTTTTTGGAACACTGCTGAGCCGAGGGGTGGAAGCCGAAGATAATGGGGTTTCTTGTCTTGGCGCAGATGATCGCCTTGAACATTGTTGTGGAAGTAGGGTTGGTGGTAGGAGTTACGCCGCAGACGATACCAACGGGTTCTGCGATCTCCATGTAGCTTTCGTCAACGTTGTCCTCGATAACGCCGACGGTTTTCTCGTGCTTGATCGAGTGCCAGATGTACTCTGTGGAGAAGATGTTCTTTGTGACCTTATCCTCAAAGATACCTCTGCCTGTTTCCTCGACAGCCATTTTGGCAAGTTCCATTTGAGCGGAAAGTCCTGCCAGAGCCATTGCCTCCGTGATCTTGTCAACCTGCTCCTGATCGAGAGCCATATACTCTTCGAGAGCCTGTTTCGCGTTGCTCACAAGAGTGTTGATCATCTCGGCAGTTTCGACTTTTGCTTCCTCGGTAACGGGAGCGTTCTTTTCCTTTGCCATGTTTGATTCCGCCTTTCATTTTTTCCCCGCAGGGTTATTTTTTATAGCGCTGACGTTTTGGACGTTTTTGATTGTCACCGCTATGTTTGTTAAATTTATCACAATCTTATTGTATCACAACACAAGCGGTACGTCAATGAACATATTGTTAATTTTATAACAAACTTTTAGTACCGATTGTATACATGATTTTACATATTTTGTAAAGCGGTATTTTGTCCGAATATACAATAATATATACATATACAATTATAAATCATGAGGAAAAGTTTGTCA
>CAMWVO010000101.1 GCA_947177695.1 uncultured Clostridia bacterium | reverse complement strand
GTGTACGACAAATACCGTCCAACATATCCTGCGGAAATTGTTGATTGGCTTTACGAAAAGACCCACGCCGAAACCGTTGCGGACATAGGCGCGGGGACAGGTATTTTCACAAAATGCTTGTCCGCAAAGCCTTGGAAAATCACCGCTGTTGAGCCTAACGCCGATATGCTGGAAAAGCTTAGTGTGAATTGTCCGAACATTGAAATTGTGAACGCTCCCGCGGAGAATACTGGTATTGCAACGAATAGTATCGACCTTGTGACGACTGCACAGGCTTTTCATTGGTTTGATGAAGAAAATTTCAAAGCGGAGTGTAAGAGAATTTTTACACCAAACGGTCGGCTTGCTATAGTGTGGAACGAACGCTTGAAATGTGATTTTTCCGCAGAGCGCGACACTATATGCGTTAAATACTGCGGCAAGAGCCACAGCGGAGAGGTGGGAAACCGCGGCAGTGCCGAGGGCGACCGATTTTTGAGAAACGAATATTTTGACAGCGTTGAATATTTCTGCGCCGACAATATAATAACAATGGACGAGGAAAGATTTCTCGGAGATATGTTTTCACGCTCCTATTCGCTTAAAGAAAGCGATGAAAATTATTCTCGGTTTGTGGAGGAATTGCGGCAAGTATTTGCAAAATATGAAAAGGTTGGCAGGGTTGAAGTACCCTATAAAACACGATGTTATTTGGGAAAATTTTAAATAAGTAATAACATGAAAAGGAGGCTGTTCCAATGAACGAAGAAAAATTCACAGGTAAGGCGGATGTGTACGACAAATACCGTCCCACATATCCTGTAGAAATTATTGATTGGCTTTATGAAAAGACCCACGCGGAGACAGTTGCGGACATAGGCGCGGGGACGGGTATTTTCACAAAATGCTTGTCCGCAAAGCCTTGGAAAATCACCGCTGTCGAGCCGAATGCAGATATGCTGGAAAAGCTTCGGGGGAATTGTCCGAACATTGAAATTGTGAACGCTCCCGCGGAGAATACGGGTATTGCGTCGGGCAGTATTGACCTTGTGACGGCGGCAACGGCTTTCCATTGGTTTGACAGGGAAAAATTCAAGGCGGAATGTCAGCGTATCTTTACCCCGAAAGGACGGCTTGCTCTGGTCTGGAACAACCACCGTGAAAATGATTTTATGCACGAGCGGGACAGGGTTTTCCTGAAATACTGCGGGATATGCAACAGCGTAACGGGCAGCAGCGAAAAGGATGGAGACTTGTTCCTGCGGAACGAGTATTTTTCCGAAATGGAATATTTCAGCGCAAAGAATGGAATGATTATGGACGAAGAGCAGTTTGTGGGGTACTCGCTTTCACATTCATACTCGCTGAAAAAGGGTGATGAAAATTACGAAGAATTTGTGGAGGCGCTGCGTGAGGCAGTCCGCAAATATCAGCGGGACGGCTTGGTGGAAGTGCCTTATGAGGCGACCTGTTATTTGGGCCGTTTTTGAGAATACCAATACCTGACTTGCAATGAGGTGTTTATATGGTGATCGAAATAGAATATTATGAATGTGATACATTATTGTATGGGTCAAAAGTTTCTTTTTCGGAATTTAAAAATCAGATGAATACCATAGAGAACCTTTATGACAGAACAGAAGATAATTTTGTTGCACTGTTATGCCGAATGTACAATTGGGAAGTTATCGAAGATGAAACAAAACCTCAGTACGTCTATGATAGGGATATTAAAAAGTGTATAAATCTTAGCTAAAATACAGGACAAGACAGCGGCGAATTTTTCAGAATGGAGAAACAGTTATGATAGATAAATCAAAAAAATACTGGACGGGAGACAGTGCGGACGATATATCCGAATATCTCCGTTTGTATTCGGAAGATGATAATATTGACGTAAAGCCCGTTATATGTCATTCATGCGGAAACGATTCCTTTGAATTGAGGGTCGACCAAAACGAAGACGTCATTCAGGTAAAATGTACGAACTGCGGAACAAAAAAGATACTTTTGGACTGCGATGAATTTTGGGAAGATGCCAGACCGAGATTAAGAAAATGTCCGATATGCAAAAGCTGCAAATCATATAATGTAAGTGTCGGTTTTACCCGCAGAGAAAACGGAAGCGTTAAATGGGTCTATATCGGAAACCGCTGTACAAACTGCGGAACATTGGGTTCTTATTTGGATTGGAAAATTGATTACGAACCCACAGACGAAATGGAACAAAACATATAAATTCAAATATATTTTAGGAGGAAAAATTATGATCACAAAAACAATCGCAGAAGAACTTAACAGCATGGAGTACCACGGCAGGGGAATCCTTATCGGGAAATCGTCCTGCGGCAAAAAGGCGGTGATCGCCTACTTTATCATGGGAAGAAGCGAAAACAGCCGCAACCGTGTCTTTGTGGAGGACGGCGAGGGTATCCGCACGCAGGCGTTTGACCCGTCCAAAATGACCGACCCCCATCTTATCATTTACGCGCCTGTCCGTGTTATGGGAAGCAAGACTATCGTTACAAACGGCGACCAGACCGACACTATCTACGACCTTATGGACAAGCAGCAGACCTTTGAGCAGTCCCTGCGCACCCGTGAGTTTGAGGACGACGCTCCCAACTACACGCCGAGAATTTCGGGCATTGTTCACCTTGACGACGGCGACATGAATTTTGCAATGTCCATACTCAAAAGCGCGGACGGCGATGGTTCTTCCTGTCAGAGATATACCTATGCCTACAGCAATCCTATCGCGGGCAAGGGCAAATTTATCCACACCTACAGCGGCGGCGGAGATCCGCTCCCCAGCTTTGAGGGCGAGCCTAAAAATGTGGAGATCCCCTGTATGCCTATCGACGACCTGACAAAGCTTATCTGGGACAACCTCAATGCCGACAATAAGGTGTCGCTGTTCGTTCGGTATATCGACATTGAGACGGGTAAGTATGAGTCTCGTATTGTAAATAAAAACCAGTAAACAATTGTAGGGGCGGGAAATCCGTCCCCTGCAAAAATTTCTAATTAAAATTCGGAGGTAAAAAATTATGAACGAAATGCAATTAAAATACGGCTGTAACCCCAACCAGAAGCCGTCCAGAATTTTTATGGAGGGCGGCGCGGAGCTTCCTATCGAAGTGCTGAACGGCAAGCCCGGCTACATCAATCTGCTGGACGCTTTCAACGGCTGGCAGCTTGTAAGGGAACTGAAAAAGGCTACCGGACTTTGCGCGGCAACTTCCTTTAAGCACGTTTCCCCCGCAGGCGCGGCTGTGGGACTTCCCCTTTCCGACACCCTTAAAAAAATCTACTGGGTGGACGATCTGGGCGAGCTTTCACCTCTTGCCTGCGCTTACGCAAGAGCAAGGGGTGCGGACAGAATGTCCTCATACGGCGATTTTATCGCGCTTTCCTGCAAGTGCGACGTTCCTACTGCAAAGATGATACAGCGTGAAGTCTCGGACGGCGTTATCGCTCCCGACTACGAGCCCGAGGCTTTGGAAATTCTCAAATCCAAGAGAAAAGGTACTTACAACATAATTAAAATCGACGAGAACTATAACCCTGCCGAAATCGAGAGAAAACAGGTCTACGGCGTGACCTTTGAGCAGGGCAGAAACGAGCTTGACATCGGAAACGGTCTGCTTGAAAATGTTGTTACCGACAATAAAAATATTCCCGACGACAAAAAGCGCGACCTTATCATTTCCCTTATCACATTGAAATACACCCAGTCCAACAGCGTTTGCTATGTCAAGGACGGTCAGGCTATCGGTATCGGAGCGGGTCAGCAGTCCCGTATCCACTGTACACGCCTTGCTGGACAGAAAGCCGATAACTGGTGGCTGAGACAGTGTCCCAAGGTAATGGCTCTGCCCTTTAAGGACGACGTAAGACGTGCCGACCGTGACAACGCTATCGACGTTTACATCGGCGAGGAGTATGAGGACGTTCTCCGCGACGGCGAGTGGGAAAAGGTATTTACCGAGAAGCCCGCAGTCCTGACCCGTGAGGAAAAGAAAGAATGGCTTGCTAAGAATACGGACGTTAGTCTCGGTTCGGACGCGTTTTTCCCGTTCGGGGACAACATCGAGCGCGCCCACAAGAGCGGAGTTGAGTACATTGCACAGCCCGGCGGTTCTATCCGTGACGATAACGTTATCGAGACCTGCAACAAGTACGGTATCGCAATGGCGTTTACCGGTATTCGCCTGTTCCACCATTGATTTTGCATGGGCGGGGTTCTCCCGCCCGATTTACGCAGAAGCTAAAAACCAAAACGCGGGAAACAATATTTCCGCGGAAATAATGCATAGGAGCTGACAGCTATGATACCCACAATCGAGACCGAGCGTCTGATACTCCGTCCGCTGACTGTTGACGACGCGGAGGCTGTCTTTCAGTGGACGGGAGACGAGCGGGTCACGAAATATATGAACTACAGTACCTATTCCTCGGCGGAACAGGTGCGTGAGTGGCTGGAAACCGGCAGCAGCGGCATCTGGGGCTTTGTAAGGAAGTCGGACGGTCTGCTTATGGGCAGCGGGGATATTAGCCCCGACAAATCGGGTGATGACTTTTGGGGGTTCGGCTACTGCTTCCGCTTTGACTGCTGGAACAAGGGCTACTGTACCGAAGCCACCAAGGCTATGATAAAGTACGCCTTTGAAAGCTGCGGCGCAAGAAAATTTATGGCACAGCACGCTGTGGACAATCCCGCTTCGGGCAGGGTCATGGAAAAGTGCGGCTTGACCTTTTCGGGGTACGGTTCATATCAAAAGCAGGACGGAAGCTGTGAGTTTAAGTCCAAGGTCTACAGGGCGGTTTTTGAGGAACTGCCGTATTAATGCGTATGGGACGGGTTTATGCCAATATAGGCAACCGTCCAGATAAAAGGAGTTATTATGAAAAAATTTTTATGTGTATTTCTTGCTTTGTTTACGCTTACTCTGACGGGATGCGGCGGAAAAGAAGTCTACAGGGGCAAGGGGTACGAGTTCAGCTATAATGCCCAAAAATGGGAATTGGATTTTGGAGATGATGACGGTTTTGCTATTTTTAAGAGCACGGTCTCTGACAAGGCAATCTTCAGCGCGTACCGCTATACTCCCGAAGAAAATGTCAGCCTTTCCGAACGGCTTGAAAGTTCCAAGGAAGTATGCGAGGAAAACGGTTATATATGGGACAGCGGCGAGATACTTAATATTAAAGGCAGGGAATGGTCCAGAGAAGAGTATCAGGCACAGATAGGCGAAAGTAAACTCAAGTATATTAACCTTTTTACGGACAACGGCACATATGCCTATGTGATAAGTTTTACATCGGATATTGACAGCGTTGAGTGTATAAAAGAATTTGAAGAGGTTTTTGACAGCTTTAAAATTACCGAATAATTTTGAAAGGATTGGTAAAATGAAAATTCTGGTAGTAGGCGGCGGCGGACGCGAGCACGCCATTATCATGAAGCTTGCGGAAAGCAAGCGTGCGGAAAAGCTTTACTGCACTCCCGGAAACGGCGGTATTTCCCGCTATGCGGAGTGCTTTGACGTTGGCGCGACCGATATTGACGGCGTTGTTGCTCTTGCTAAAAAGCTTGCTGTTGACATGGTTGTGGTTGCTCCCGACGACCCGCTGGTACTGGGCATGGTGGACGCTCTTAACGCCGATGGTATCATGACCTTCGGTCCCAACAAGGCGGCGGCTATAATCGAGGGCAGCAAGGTTTTCTCCAAGGACCTTATGAAAAAGTACGGCATACCTACCGCCGCGTACGAGGTTTTCACCGAGGCGGACAAGGCTGTCGCTTACATAAAGGCGCAGAACTCATACCCCACTGTAGTCAAGGCGGACGGTCTTGCTCTCGGCAAGGGCGTTATTATCGCCCAGAACGAGCAGGAGGCTGTGGACGCGGTACACTCTATTATGGAGGACAAAATTTTCGGCGAAAGCGGCTCAAAGCTTGTTGTTGAGGAATTTCTGACGGGTCCCGAAATTTCGGTGCTTTCTTTTACGGACGGCAACGTTGTGGTTCCCATGATATCCTCAATGGATCATAAGCGGGCTCTGGACGGCGATCAGGGTCTCAACACGGGCGGCATGGGTACGGTCGCTCCCAATCCTTACTACACCGAAGCCGTCGCAAAGGAGTGCATGGAAAACATCTTCCTGCCAACTATCAAGGCAATGAAAGCCGAGGGCAGGACGTTCAAGGGCTGTCTGTATTTTGGATTAATGGCTACACCCAAGGGCGTAAAGGTGATCGAGTACAACTGCCGTTTCGGCGACCCCGAAACCCAGGTGGTACTGCCGCTTTTGGATACCGATTTAGTTGATATTTTTGAAGCGGTCTATAACGGTACTCTTGCAGACGTTGACATTAAGTGGAAGAATGAGTGCTGCACTTGTGTTGTAATGGCAAGCGGCGGCTACCCCAAGAGCTATCCCAAGGGACTGGAAATGAGCGGCATGGACGAAAACGGTCAGGTAGACGGCGTTTTTGTGTACCACGCGGGAACGAAGTACGCAGACGGGAAGTTTCTCACAAACGGCGGACGCGTTATAGGCGTTACCGCAACAGGGGAGACCTTGCAGACTGCGCTTGATAAGTCCTACGCCGCGGTTAAGAAGATAAGCTTTGAGAATGCCCATTACCGTACCGATATTGGTAAGCGGGCGCTTGAAGCGAAAAATTGAGGATAAAATGACAGTCATACGGCAGAAATCCATTTTGGACGGTAAATTTTGATTTATAAGACTAACTGTCGGGACGCTCAGGCGGCGAAGCCGCCTA
>CAMWVO010000100.1 GCA_947177695.1 uncultured Clostridia bacterium | reverse complement strand
GCTGGGCTCAGCTCGACCAGCTTTAGTCGGCGGCTGCGCCGCCTAAGCGTCCCGACAGTTAGTCTTGTAAATCAAAATTTATCCATGAAAATCAACTTCCGTTTAAGCGTTTAGCAAGTCCTCCGCGTATTTTAAAACCCATTGACGCATAAACTTTTAGCAGCGCGGCAAAAACGCGCTGACTGGAGGTTCGGAGTATGGATCTAAAAACACAGCTGAACGCGCTTAACGTACTTTACAAAATGGTGAACGGCGGAGAAATTTCTGAACTTACCCCGCCGAAGCCCAAATTCAAGCCCACGGACAACACGGGAAAATTCGAGGAGCTTATCCCCGAACAGACGGGAGTACGCTCCGAGGGACTGCTGAAAATGTTCTCCGCGCTTTCGGAGGGCAGCGGGATATGTCCCCATTCGATAGTCGTCCTGAAAGACGGCAAGCTTATCGCAAAAGCCGACTGGAAGCCGTTTTCATCGCGGTATCTTCACGTTTCCCATTCGCTGTGCAAAAGCGTCACGGCTATGGCGGTTGGCATTGCGGTAAAGGAAAAATATCTGTCCGAGGAAGAAAAAATTACGGAAATCTTCAAAGACGAGCTGCCCGATGACATTCATAAACACATGAATGACATTACCCTGAAGCACCTGCTCACCATGTCAAGCGGAGTGAAATTCAACGAGGCGGGAGCGGTCATGGGCGACGAATGGATAAAAAAATTCCTGTCGTCGGAGGTGCTGTTCAAGCCGGGCAGCGATTTCAGATACAACAGTCTGAACAGTTATATGCTGTCCGCGGCGGTTTGCAGGCGGACGGGTCTGTCTCTCACAGAATATCTTGGCAGACGGCTTTTCACGCCCATGGGCATAACCGACCTTTACTGGGAGAAATCCCCTGACGGCATAGAAAAAGGCGGCTGGGGACTTTACATGAGCGTTTACGATTACGCCAAGCTGGGACAGCTTTATCTTGACGGCGGCGTATGGAACGGCGTCAGCCTTGTCCCCGAGGACTGGATAAAAAGATCCGTTTCGCTGCAGATATCAAAGCCCGACAGCGCCTGCTACGAGGGTTACGGCTACCAGACGTGGCTGACAAAGCACAGAGACGGCTTCGTTTTCAGCGGAATGTTCGGTCAGAACGTTTTTGTTTTTCCCGAACGGGGCATAGTCATTGCCATGACCGCCGGAAGCTCCAACCTGTTTCCGCCGTGCAGAGCCATGAATATCATCACCGATTTTATCGAGAACGGCAAAAATTTCAGCCGCGAGCCTATCAAGGATTTTCGGTACGGAAACGCCGCCGCTCTGCGGAACGCTCTTTCGGGGGCAAGCTTCGGCAAGCCGCTTCCTTTGGAGAACGGCAAGGGTATCCTTGCACGTCTGAGAAAAAGCCTGTCCGGAGGAAAGGCTGCGGAGGCAGTCATGGAAGCGGTGCAGTACCTTGACGGCGCGGAGATAGAATTTGAAAAGAACAGGGCGGGACTTCTGCCCGTGCTGATACAGATAATGAGCGGGAGCTTTGCAGGCGGCATAGAAAGGGCTGTATTTGAAGTAAGCGGCTCGCCGATAATGGCGGCGGGACATATCAAAGGCGAAGCTCTCTCATCGGGAAAGCGGTTTATAAGCTCCCGCGGAAAGGACGGTCTGAAATCGGCAAAAACGGTTTACGGCATAGGAAAAACCGCCTCCCGCACAGGCGGACTGGTTATCCGCTTTGAGGGAGACGGCAGGACTGCGCGCGTGCCTGTCAGCTTTTCCGACAAGCCCGTTTATTTTGATTTTGAGGACAGGGGCGGCAGCTATCTTGTGGGCGTGAACGGAAGCCTTACCGCCGACGAGGACGATTTCCCCGTCCTGAAAGTCACGCTCTGCTTTGTGGAGACCTCCTGCACAAAGGCGCTGAAATTCATTTTCGAGCCTGACGGAGTAACGCTGAAAATACGGGAAAGTCCCCAGCTTTACGGCGCGATCGACGAGGCGGCGGATATGATAATACCGTCTGCCGGAAAGATAGCGCGGAAAACTGTTGAGGCGCTTCTTGAAACGGACGCCGCCGAGTACAGGATAAAAAGCTTTCTAGAACCCACTCTCAGGGGCAAAATAGTTTCCGAGCCGATTTAACGGCGCATTACAGCAGCTTTTCCATATGTATATGAGGACAGAACTCGTCGCTGTAGACCTCTCCGCCTGCGGTATAGCCCAGCTTTTCGTAGAACTCCCGCACCCTGCATTGGGCGGAGAGGGCTATCTTCTCCGCGCCAAGCTCCCGCGCCTTTTCTTCAAGGAACGTCACGGTCTCCGCGCCGAGATTTTTTCCGCGGAAGCTTTTCCGCACCGCTATCCTGCCGATAACGCATACGCCGTTTTCGGGCGGGAACAGCCGTCCGGTTGCGGCGGGCTTTCCGTCCGAGAATATCACGGCGTGGACGCAGCGTGGGTCGTCCTCGTCAAATTCATTTTTGAAGCCCTGCTCCTCCATAAATACCTCTGTCCGTATCAATTTCGCTTCATCGGGAAGAGCATTGTAAAATTTGCAGTCAAACGCCATAATTTCATATCCTTTGCCACAAGTAAACTTTTACCCTTGCCGCCGCAATCCGACGGCAAGGGTAATTCTCTGCCTGACAAGCGCACAGCGCGGTCATGCGTTCTTTACGCCCAGATCATTAAGAAAGCTTTTCATATCGCTTCCGACCTTTTTCGGGTCTTTATAGTAATCCGAGAGGCAGGTTCCGGGAGAAAAGAAATATACCGTATAGGTGTACATCTGCACAGTATCTCCCTCGTACAGATACCCGCCCGTAAGTATCCTGCCGCCGGACTTCTGCCCCGCTCTGTCCATCACGCCAAAAAATTCCGAATCATCTCTCAGACAAGCCGTCATTTGGTCGTAAACGCTCTTGTCCGCAAACTTGACCGTAACGGAATGTCTGCCGTCTTTAGCGGCTTCTGCGATTCCGTCGGCAAAAATATTTTTGGCTTCGTTAAAAGTTTTGGCGTACAAGCCGTGCATTTTATAGTAGTCCGCGTCGTTGGATACGGCTTTGGGAACATAGAATTTATAGTCGGACTGAGCATGGGTCTCACCGATGACTTTATCGCTTACCATAAAATATTTATAGGATATATTTTCTATAAGATCGCTTTCGGGATCGTCCCATGTAGCGTCCACATTATACCATTTTTTATTATAGTACACCTTGTTCCATGCGTGATATTCCATTTCTCCGGAACGGTTGACGGAGCTGCCCGACACGGTCGCTGAACGAATTCCCGCCTTTGCGCAGAGGTAATCGAAAGCGTGCGCGTATCCGTCGCACTTCGCCTCGCCCTTTACAAGCGAATCGTAGGCGCTGCTGTTTCCGCCGTTGTTGACATAAGCGGTATTTTCGATTATATAATCATGTATATACTTGATCTTTTCGTAGTCGCCGGTATCGTCCGAAAAAGCCGAAATGACCTGCTTCGCCGCTTTATCGGCTTCGCTGATTATAAGATCGTACTCCTCTTTGCTGTATACGTATTTGAACATGATCTTGCTCGTGACCCGGGTATCCGCATAGTACTGATATTCCACAACATTGTCCCCCACGGGAAAATTGAAAGTGGTCAGAACGTCGGCGTACATCATAATGTACGAAAGCTTATCAGCGCTTTCAACGGGTATCTGTATATTAACAGAGTCCTTGTGGTCTATAAAAGCGGTGCGGAGCTTAAGGTAGGCAAGCTTTTCCTCGTCAGTAAGCTTGCGGTAACAATACGGGAGCATGGTTTTGTTATATTTTGCCGCCTCGGAAACGATGGAAATGTCGGCGGGGCTGTTCTCAAAAACAGTACCGCTTATAACGGCAAACGCAGTAAGTAGGCACAGGACAAACGAGAGAAGCTTTTTCATATTAGATATCCTTTCATTATCACGGTTATTCTGCAAAGATGCAAAGCGGACGCTTGAAGCTTCCGGCTGTATATAATTATACCACAATCTTACAAAAAATCAATACCTTTTCGGAAAAGACCGCGGGCAGAACAAAAAGTGGGCTCACATAAGGAAAAAACGGCATCCGACAAAAATAAAATGAAATGCGAGAAACAGAGAGAAACAGAGCAATTCGCAGAGATTTAAAGAGATACAGGGATATATTTTAAAAATTCGGCAATTTGACCGTTGACTTTGGCTTTTTCTTCATGTATAATTGTCAATGTTGCGTCGGACGGGCGTTTATGCCGTATTGAGTTGCCTGCATTCTGCCCGAACCGGTTTTCCCGTATCAGAGTATTACGTCTGCACGGGAGTAAATATTATCAAAAGGAGAATGATTATGTCAACTTATATGCCTAAGGCAAACGAAATCAGCCGCAAATGGTATGTGCTTGACGCTGCGGATAAGTCCCTCGGACGCGTTGCCGCCGAAGCTGCTTCCATACTCCGCGGTAAAAACAAGCCCACTTTCGCTCCTCATGCGGACTGCGGCGACCATGTTATCATCATCAACTGCGCAAAGGCTAAGCTCACAGGCAAGAAGCTGGAGCAGAAAACCTACAAGTGGCACACCGGCTGGATCGGCGGTCTCAAGGAGATCAAGTACAGCGATATGATGAAAAATCAGCCCGAAAGAGCAATGATGATCGCTGTAAACGGTATGCTCCCCAACAACACGCTGGGAAGAGCCGCTCTCAAGCGTCTGAGAACCTATGCAGGCGCAGAGCACGGTCACGAAGCTCAGAAACCCGAGAATTACGAGATATAAGGAGGCGGAGTAAATGTACGAATCTAAACAGCCTTATTTTTACGGAACAGGCAGAAGAAAAAGCTCCGTTGCAAGAGTAAGAGTTTACGCGGGCAGCGGTAATATCACGATCAACGGCAGAAGCATCGACGACTATTTCGGTCTCGAGACCCTCAAGCTGATCGTTAAGCAGCCCCTTATCCTTACAGAAAATTCCGACAAGTACGACATTGTCTGCACTGTTGCGGGCGGCGGTGTTACAGGTCAGGCGGGCGCTATCCGTCACGGTCTGTCCAGAGCCCTGCTCCAGGTTAACGAGGAGCTTCGTCCCGTTCTGAAGAAAGCGGGCTTCCTCACTCGTGACCCCAGAATGAAGGAAAGAAAGAAGTACGGTCTCAAAGCTGCAAGACGTGCTCCTCAGTTCTCAAAGAGATAATCAGACTATCTCATTTATGCCGATTTTTCGGTACTTTGCAGACCATGCAAATGTTATTTGGTCTTTGTTTGGTCTTTACTGCAAGATTTTTGAAATCCGTTCCTTTGGGGGAACGGATTTTTTTATGTCAGCTTCAAGGTGACAAGATCGGCGACCTTTGCTTTAGTACTTTTCAGAACGTCGGCATAGATGTTGGCAGTTACGCCTATGTCGCAATGACCGAGATGTTCGGATACTATTTTAATGTCAACACCGCTGTTGAGAAGCATTGTAGCGTTACAATGTCGAAGCTGATGAAGTGTAAGCGCTTCAAATTCAGTCCCTCTTGTAAAGCGTTTTAATGAATGGTAAACCGATTGCCTGTCACGATAGTTCCCTAATGCGGATGTGAAAACCATTTCGGGGTGGGCAAAGCTGCTGCCAAGTGCAGACGAAATCTCTTCAATGTATTTCTTTTGCGCTCTGAAGATATTGGCAAGTGGCTCGCTCATTCCTATAGTTCTACGGCTGCTTTCCGTTTTTGGAGAACCGAGCGTGTGCTTGCCTCCAATATCTGTAAGATTATGGTTAATTGTGATAGTCATTTCATCAAAGTCAATATCCTCCCACATCAATCCAAGACATTCTCCCGAACGCATACCCGTGTACAGCAGTACCTTTATTATACGCTTGAAATCCTCGTCCCAAGGTTTGATGTCAAGAATTTCCATAAAGCGTTTGATTTGTTCCTCATCAAGCGAGGAGGTTTTCTTCTTGCAGCGATTTTTAGGCAGAATAACATTGTGACATGGCGATTCACGGACAAAACCTTGCTCCACACCTCTGCGAAAAATACTTTGAATGACAATATAAACCTTGCGTACAGTTTCTGGATTAAGCTTTAAGGACTGCACAAATTGAGTAAGCCTCGGCGTATTTATATCCTTAACCTTAACATTTCCAAGAATTGGGGCAATGTGATTATTATATTGTCCCCTATATGTGTATGCTGTGCTTTCTTTGAGTTCAATCGGTGCGTAGTTGGTAAAATACCAGTCAGCAAGTTCCGAAAACCGCATATTTTCATTAAGTACTGCGTAACCCTTGCAATGTCTTTCAAACTCGAAAGCATACTCGGTCGCAAGCTTCTCCGCCTTTTTGGGCGTAACTCCGTTAGGTGGAGTAAATGTCGTGGATTTTATAATTTGTTTCCCGTTGGTATCATATCCCAATGACACCTTAATTCTATAATTAGAACCTCTTTTTGATATGGTAGCCATAAAAATATCTCTCCTTTTGATATTATAGATTTTATGACATACCCCTGCATATCATATTTTAACACATTACCACTTTAATGTCAAGTCTTTTTGCAAGGGGTATGCCACCACCCTCACCTTGACTTATGCTGAACAACAGGCTTCAAAAACTCCCGCAGCTTATCCTTAAGTCCAAGACTATCTATAAAATCCATAACCTTTTGATATTTATTTTTCCAATCGGAAAGCTCCCGCAGCGCATAATTAAGCTTATCACGAAGCGAATTGACCGACTTCAATTCATTGTTAAGAGATTTATTTTTATCAATAAGCACAGCATTATCTTTTTCAAGTCGAGCAACCTTTTCAGTAAGTTCCTCCACATTATTTTCGGCGGCAATCTGTTTTTTAGCAAGCTCGGAGAGATTATTAT